>NZ_JBFUIC010000030.1:0-35707 GCF_056402075.1 Pseudomonas sp. P4_C3 | reverse complement strand
TTGCTCCCCCTTCAACGCGCATCCGGAAAATCGGTTCCATTGGTTGCTGCGTCACGCAGACTTGTCGAGCGCGTCGATCACCCAAATCCACGACCTGCAATTCTCGCCAGTCACATGCTCAAAGCGTCAAGGGTAACGAGTTTTAACTCAAGGGGAACATTCAACCCTCGGTCTGTGAAGTGATCGGCGGCGCGTTTCGATGCAATTGAAAGCATGTTGCTCAATTGCAGCAACCACAGATTTCGATGAGCGAGGACGACTCTATCTGTCGAGCTTGGTTGAGGTAGTAGCGCCAATCCTGCTCGCCCATCTCAACCATGAATTGACGGTACTCCGCCTGCTTGATCGTCAGGTACACCTTGCGGAAGTCATGGCCCAGTGCGTCGCACGCTCAGCTCGAGCGTGCGAGGGCGCTGAGCGAGCTGAGCCAATTGGTGGACAGCAGGGTGGTGGCTTGGGCGTAGCCGTTGCCTTTAATACTTTGAACATGGTGCCATCCGTTTATAGGGGGCGGCAACCTGTTGGAAAGAGCAGTTATTTGGTTTTTCTGTTCAACACTCGAACGCCTTAAGGGGCTGAACCGGGCTCACTCCGGCGGATTTCTACATCCATGTTTTGAGTATCAGGTAGCTGGCCACCCCCATGCATACCGCGGAAAAACAGAGTTGTATCGCTTTGGCAGGAATCCTCGGGGAGAGCATTCTGCCCAACAACATCCCGCCGACACTGGCGGCGATAAACACGCCACCGGTCACCGTTATGTGGGCACCTGCGTGAATAGCGCCCGCCACTGCAGTGGCGGAGATCAGGGCAATGGCCATCAGCGAGGTAGATACGATTCCATGCATCTTGATGTCTGAAAGCTGTTGAAACGCCGGTACGATCAAGAATCCTCCACCAACGCCGAGCATCCCCGTGAGCAGCCCTGATACTGAGCCGACGACGGCCAGGGTGGTTGAGCATTCCAGGGTCCAGCGCAGTCGGCCGGTCTGCGGGTTGAGCATGCAGTTTTTGTGTTGCCAGGGCTGTTCATCGCCTGCGTGTTTAGGCGGGTTGCCGCACGCCTGTCGAGCCATACGAATCGCCACAATGACCATCACCCCGCTGAACAGCGAGATCAATACGGTATTGGGTAGCGAATGGGCAACGAACACGCCCAGCGGCGAGAAGACGGCCCCCAATAACGCCATCAGCACGGCTGCACGATAACGGACAAGGCCTTTTCTGAGGCCATCCACGGCCCCGACTGCGGCCGCAGCGCTGACGGCGAACAGCGCAACGGGTGTCGATTGCGTCATGGTCCAGCCCAGCCCGATCACCAGCGCCGGTATGGCTAGAATGCCGCCCCCTGCACCGGTAAGGCCAAGAATGATGCCGATGGCTATTCCGAACGTTGCACCTAAAAGCATGCTCGTCCCTCACTCAGACTTGGAGACGCTCGTCAGCCACTCACGGCCTTTGAGCATGCCATTCCAGTAAAACCAGGGTAAAAATCTGGCTTTCAGGAACCAGGCGGACCGCCGGGCAACCGTCGGGTCCAAGGGGAAGGAGGGGAGCAGTTTCCCGCCGTAGCCGAACTCGGCCAGCACGACTTTGCCTTTTTCGACTGTCAGTGGGCACGACCCGTAGCCATCGTAGCGCAGCGGCATGGGCTGATGACGGCGCAAGGCCAGGAGGTTCTCGGTCACGACGACGATTTGTTTGCGGGCGGCAGCGGCGGTTTTGGCGTTGCTGGTGGAGCAGATATCACCCAGCGCGAAGACGTCCGGATAACGGCTGTGTTGTAGGGTTCCCGGATCTACCTCGCACCAGCCGGCGGAGTCCGCCAGGGGGCTTGAGCGAATGAACTCGGGGGCTACCTGTGGCGGCACCACATGGAGCATGTCGAAGCGCTTGGCTTGCCGAACGAGAGTGCCGTGTGCGTCCCGGCTTTCGAACCAGGCGGTTTTGCTCGGGCCGTCGACTTTGACCAGGTTAGAGCCGAACACCAACTGCGCCTGATACTTCTCGATGTACTTCATCAGTGCGGGGATGAAGGGCGCCACTCCGAACAAGGTGGCACCGGCGAGATTGAACTCGACATCCATGCCCTGCAAAACACCTGATTTTTGCCAGTGATCGCAGGACAAGTACAGGGCTTTTTGCGGAGCACCGGCACATTTGATTGGCATGGCGGGCTGGGAAAACAGCGTTTTGCCGCGGTGTAGCCCCTGCACCAGCTGCCAGGTGTAGGTGCAAAGATCATAGCGATAGTTGGACGTCACCCCATGCTTGCCCAGAGTTTCTTCCAGCCCTTCGATGTGCTCCCAGGCCAGCCTCAGTCCCGGGCAGACAATGAGGTGCTGATAGGCGACGCGTTGACCATTGCTCAGCGTCAGACGCTTGTTGTCGGGCAGGACCTCGACCACCGCGGCCTTGATCCAGGTGGCGCCGCGCGGAATGACGTGCGACATGGGCCTGACGGTCTTGCGCACGTCATACGCGCCACCGCCGACCAGCGTCCAGGCCGGTTGGTAGTAGTGTTGGTCATTGGGTTCGATCAGTGTGATCCGCAGGTCGGAAGCCCGCTTGAGCAGACTGGCTGCGACCCCGATGCCCGCCGACCCACCCCCAATGATCAGGATGTCGGCAGTAATTTCAGGGAGATCGCCGGCGGCTTTGTTGCGATTGACACTCGTAGACGCCTTTTGGTAGAGCGTGGTTGAGCGATTACCGGTGCGGCAAAATGCCAATACCGGTGCTGGCAAGCTGTCCAGCAGCCAGCCAAAATCTTGTACGTCAGTGTCGCTGATGGCACTGGGCTGAACCGGAAAATAGGCAAATTCGAGGCCTAGCCGGTTGGCTTCAGTTTGAATGATCGCGCTGGCCGGTTGATCCGCGCCACCTTCATTATCCGGTCGGTTACAGATGATGGAGCGAAACCCGAGCTTGGCGGCTTCGTGCAGATCTTCCGGGGTTATTTGACCGGATGTTGAAAAGTCTTTGCTGTGGGTAGTGACTTGCATGCCGACTCGACTCTTAAAAGAGGTTATCCATGTGGCTCTGCCTGAACTCAATAAAGCTGTTCAGAACACATTGAGCGGAATCTTCAGGTAGCGGATGCCGTTGGCCTTCGCCGCAGGTGTCTCGCCGGCCCGCATGTTGATCTGTACTGACGGCAGCAGCAGCCTGGGCTGGCCCAGGGTTTTGTCGCGCGCTGCGCGCAAGGCAACAAAATCAGCCTCGCCGATGCCTTGGCCGACATGGATGTTGTGTGCGCGTTCTTCGGCCACAGTGGTCTGGTAGCCATAGTGGTCGCGCACGGGGGATTTGTAGTCGTGACACATGAACAGACGGGTATTACCTGGCAGCGCGAACAGCCGGTTAATCGAACGGTACAACTGGTGAGCGTCGCCACCGGGAAAGTCGCAGCGGGCGGTGCCACAGTCGGGCATAAACAGGGTGTCGCCAACGAACGCCGCATCTTCGATCAGGTAGCTCACGCAAGCCGGCGTATGGCCGGGGGTGTGCAGTACAACGACGGACAGTGAGCCGATGTGAAATGTTTCGCCGTCGGCAAACAAGCGGTCGAACTGACTGCCGTCGACCTTGAACCCTTCTTCGGCGTCGAACAGCTTGGCAAAGGTGTCCTGCACCTGGGGAATACGATCGCCAATGCCAATTTGCCCGCCCAGGTGCTCTTGCAGATAGCGGGCGGCCGAGAGGTGGTCGGCATGCACGTGAGTTTCCAGTATCCACTCGAGCGTAAGCCCGTTGGCGCGCACCTGCTCGATCAGGCGATCGGCACTGACGTACGAGATGCGCGCCGCGGCGGTGTCGTAGTCAAGCACCGGGTCGATGATTGCGCAGCGCTGAGTCAGCGAGTCGCTGAGCAGATAGCTGTAGGTGCAGCTCTCGGGGTCGAAGACAGGTTCAACGTTAAACGGCATCGTCATTTTTCCACGCACAGATCGTCTGGGTCAGTACTGCCGGCAACGTACAGCAGCGCGGCGGTTGAGTCGCACTGCTGCAGTCCATTCAAGACGCCAGCGATATCCCGCCCCCGGCCATTGGCGAGCGAATATCGGACAGGAATCGCTGCGCGCGAGGGTGTTCCGGGGTCAGGAAGAACGACTCGGGCGTCGCGCGTTCGAGCACCCGTCCCTGATCCATGAAAATCACCCGATCAGCCACTTCGCGGGCGAAGCCCATCTCGTGAGTGACGCAGACCATGGTCATGCCTTCCTTGGCCAGGCCTTTCATCGCTTGCAGCACCTCGCCGACCATCTCCGGATCCAGCGCGGAGGTGGGCTCATCGAACAGCATCACCGGTGGGTTCATGGCCAGTGCCCTGGCGATGGCCACGCGCTGTTGCTGGCCGCCCGAAAGCTCACCGGGATAGGCGCCGGCCTTGTGGGCCAGACCGACGCGCTCCAGCAGGCTCATGGCCAGGTCGTTCGCTTCTTTGGCGGGCAGCTTGCGCAAGCGCCGCGGTGCCAAGGTGCAGTTTTGCAACACGGTGAGGTGCGGGAACAGGTTGAACTGCTGGAACACGAAGCCGATCCGGCTGCGCAGAGCGTTCACACTGACGGAGCGCGCATGGATGTCCACACCGTCGATGAAAATGTTGCCATTCTGAATGGCTTCCAGCCGGTTGAGGGTACGAATCATCGTCGACTTGCCGGAGCCCGACGGGCCGCAGACCACCACCACCTCGCCTTTGGCCACGGTTTCGTTGATGTCAGCCAGCGCATGATAGCTGCCGTACCACTTGTTAACGTTTTCTAGTTTGATCATGGGATTAAACCTTTGCAGAACGGACGGCGAGATGCTTTTCAAGCCAGTAGGCGAAGCGCGACAGGCTGAAGCACATGACGAAGTAAGTGAGGCCGAGGAGTGCATAGATCTCGATCGGTTTGGTCGGCAGCTGAGCGCTGATCTGCGAAGCGACAAACGACACTTCGGAGAGGCTGATGATGTAGCCCAGCGAGGTCTCCTTGATGGTGGAGACGAACTGGTTCACCAGCGAGGGCAGCATGTTGCGAAAGGCCTGGGGCAGGATTACCAACAGCATCGTGGACAGGTACGAGAAGCCGAGTGATCGGGAGCTTTCCATCTGCCCACGGGGCAATCCGAGAATCCCGGCGCGGATGATTTCGGCCAGGTAGACCCCATCGAAAATCACCAGGGCGACGAGCATGGTGCCGAATTGATCGGTGCGTTGACCGGTCAGGGTTGGCAGGAGGAAATAGGCCCAGAAGATCACCATCAACAACGGAGTGCCGCGCAGTACATACACCATCCCGGTGACCGGCACGCGTAAAATGGCGAACGGACTGATGCGGCACAGCGCCAGCACTACGCCGACTGGAAATGCCAGCACCAAGGCCGACGCGGCCAGGATCAGGGTCATTAACAGACCGCCCAGMGGSCCGTTCGGGTACTGGCCGATCAGGTAGTACAGCCCATAGGTTTGGATGATATCGAGCATCTCAGGCACTCCGTACGGGATAGCGTTGCTGGTACCAACTGGACAGCAGGGTGATGACGATCGAGACGCTGACATAACCTGCGGTGGTCACGGCGAACGACTCGAAGCCCCGGAAGGTGGCGCTTTCCACTTGCTGGGCCTGATACATCATTTCAGCGACGCCGATCACCATGGCGATGCTGGTGTTCTTCCACAGGTTCAGCGTCTGGCTGATCAGCGGTGGCACGGTCACCCGCAGCGACTGCGGGAGGATCACCAGACGCATGGTGCTGATAAAGCCGAAACCGAGGGTGCGACCGGCTTCCATTTGCTCCTTGGGAATGGCGCGTAGACCGCTGCGGATGTCCTCGGCCATATACGCGGCGGTGTAGAGCACCAAGGCGATGACCGCACTGACCGCCTCGATGTTGTGCTGGTAAATCCAGGCCTTGATACCGGCCGGCAGCAGTTCCGGTGCGCCGAAATACCAGAACAGCATGTGCGCCAGCAACGGAACGTTACGGATCGCTTCCACGTAGATGATCGAGATGCCGCGTAGCGGCGCGAAAGGGGCGAGCCGCAAGACCGCCAGGACGATCGCCAGCGGCAGAGCAATGACCAATGTGATCAGGGCGAGTTGGATGGACAGCAGGAAACCACTGACCAGCCATTCGTGATACTGCCCGGACAGTACGATMGACAAATCAAACGTATTCATAAAAGGGGCCCATGGCCCGGCCGAAGCCGGGCCTCCAACAAGTCAGTTGATGTTGTCGGTTTCGATCTTGAACGATCGGCTGGCGAACTTCATGTTGGAGTCTGGACCAAACCATTTGGTGAACAGTTTCTCGGCCTCACCGGAAGACTCCAGGTGACGTAGGGTCTTGTTTACCTGCTCCTGGAAGGCCGGCTCGCCTTTCTTCAGGCCCAACGCCAAGTGCTCGGTCGACAAGTTCTGCGGGAGTATCCGATAGTCTTTGGCCGCATCACCGAGCTTGGCGAAATTTCCGGCCAAGGAAGTCTCGTCGTTGGCATAAGCCAGACCTTTGCCCTGTTGCAGGGCGAGCAAGGCCTGAGGATTGCTGTCGAACGAGACGATCTGGGCGGTGGGGAGCTTCGAGCGGACACTCTGCTCCATCGTGGTGCCCTTGATCGTCAGGATCTTCTTGCCTTCCAGTTGGTCCAGTTGATCGATGCCACTGTCCGCCTTGACCATCACCTTCTGCCCGGTGATGAAGGTCGAGAGCGAGAAGTTGATCAACGCCTCACGCTCCTTGCTATGGGTCAGGGAGGCGGCCAGGAGGTCAATGCGACCTTGCTGCAGTTCGGGGATACGTGCAGTGTTCGCCAGTTGTTTCACCACTGGTTTGACCCCGAGGTCCGCGGCGATGGCAGTGCAAAGATCCACGTCGTAACCCTCGATTTCACGAGTTGCCGGGTTCTTCATGAAGCTGAACGGCTCGTCGGTGCCGAGTACGCCACAGACTAACTCCCCCTTTTGCTTGATATCGCTGAGTTGGTCGGCTGATGCCGAAACGCTAGTTGCCAGGGCTAGGGCCAGGGCCAGCACTGCAGTTTTCCAGTGGGTTTTGACTACGCGGTTTGTCTGCATTTTATTGACCTTATTATTGTGAAAAAACATTCCAGTTTTAGTCAGCATTGGGTGGAGCGAACTTCGAGGTACCTCTTGTTGACATGGGTATAAGTTATTCGGCCGAATCAGTACGCAGTCGCTCAAAGCCTGCATTCAAGTCGGCGATCAGGTCGTCGACGTGCTCCAGGCCGATGGAGAGCCGGACCAGGTTTTCGCTGATGCCGAGGCTGACTTTCTGTTCATGGCTCAAGGAGTTGTGCGACATGCTGTAGGAGTGGTTGATCATGCTTTCCACCCCACCCAGAGAATCGGCCAGGACAAAGATCGACAGTTGCTCAATGAACGGGGCCATCGCCTTGCGGTCGGCCGCAAGCTTCAGCGAGACCACCGCGCCGCCAGAGCGCATCTGGCTGTTGCACAGTGCGTGCTGCGGATGGCTTTCCAGCCCTGGGTAGAACACTTCCTCAACTAGTGGGTGGGTGCTGAGGAAACGCGCGATCTGCGCCGCATTGCTGCACTGACGCTCCATCCGTACGTCGAGTGTCTTTAGTCCGCGCAGGGCCAGGTAGCAGTCGAACGGACCCTGGACCGCACCGATGGCCATGCTGATGGCGCGCAGACGGGCGAACAGTTGCTCATCGGCCGCCACCACCACACCGCCGATCAGGTCGGAGTGGCCGCCGATGTATTTACTCGCCGAGTGCATCACCAGGTCGACGCCAAACTCGATCGGGCGCTGGTTCCAGGGCGAGCAGAAGGTGTTGTCGACGCAGGTCAGGATGCCGTGGTCGCGGGCAAAGTCGGTTACGCGCTGGATGTCCACCAGTTGCAGCAGTGGGTTGGTTGGGGTCTCGATCCAGATCAGGCGAGTGTTGTCGCGACGGCTGGTAGCCAGTGCCTCAAGGTCGTTGAGGTCGACGTAGCTGGCGTTCAACCCGGAGGTCTTGCTGCGATAGTCCTGCATCAGGCGGAAGGTGCCACCATAGACGCCAGCCATCACGATCACGTGTGAGTCCTTGGGCAGGAGATCAAGCACGGTGGCGGTGGCGGCCATGCCAGAGGCGCAGGCTACCGCACCATGACCGCGCTCCAGCTGGGCAATGCAGGTTTCGTAGGCATGGCGGGTAGGGTTGCCGACCCGCCCGTAGGCGTAGTCCGGGCTGTCATCAAGGCTGCGTTTGGAGAACGAGCTGGAGGTGACAATCGCCGGGAAAATTGTGTTGTCCGCATAGGTCGACTGTTCGCCGGCATGGATCACTTGGGTCGAGAAGTTGTTCGTGTTCTGGCTCATGTTGGGATGCCTGGCGCGGGTTAAAGAAAGCGATCGAGTTGTTGGGTATACGGGGTGATGTCGCCGATATTGCGCGTGACCCAATCACGGTCGTAATAGGTGTCCAGATAGCGTTCGCCGCTATCGCACATCAAGGTCACGATGGAGCCCTGTAGACCCTGTTCCTGCATCCGCAATGCGACACTCAGCGCCCCCCACATATTGGTCCCGGTGGAACCGCCCGGCTTTTTGCCAAGCAGCTTTTCCAGCCAGTAGAGGGTGGCGATGCTGGCCGCGTCGGGCACCTTGAGCATGTCGTCGATCACGTCCGGCAGGAACGATGGCTCCACCTGAGGGCGGCCGATGCCTTCGATGCGGCTGCCCTGGGGGCTGGTGAGGCTCGGGTCACCCGTACGGTAGCTTTCATAGAACACCGAGTTCTCGGGGTCGACCACGATCAGCCGGGTGTCGTGGCCCTTGTAGCGAATGTAGCGGCCGAGGGTTGAGGAGGTGCCACCAGTGCCGGCGCTCATGACAATCACGTGGGGAACGGGGTGTGGCTCGCCGGCCATCTGCTGGAAGATGCTGTCGGCAATATTGTTGTTACCGCGCCAGTCCGTTGCCCGCTCGGCGTAGGTGAATTGGTCCATGTAATGGCCGTCGCTCTTGCGGGCCAGGCGCTCTGCCTCGGCATAGACATGGGACGCATGATCGACGAAGTGGCAGTGTCCGCCGAGCTGCTCGACCTGTTGGATTTTTTTGCTCGCAGTGTTGCGCGGCATGACCGCGGTGAAGCGCAGGCCCAGCAGTTTGGCGAAGTAGGCTTCGGACACGGCCGTGCTGCCCGAGGATGCCTCGACCACATGGGTGCCCTCGCGGATCTTGCCGCTACAGATGGCGTGCAGGAACAGCGAGCGTGCCAGCCTGTGCTTGAGGCTGCCGGTTGGGTGTGTGCTCTCGTCCTTGAGGTAGATGTCGATGCCCTTCAAGCCCGGAATGTCGAGCTTGTGGATATGGGTGTCGGCGGAACGTAACAGGTCGCAGGAAATGCTGCTGATGGCCGTGCAGATCCAGTCATTCATGGTCTGATTCCGGCTCAGCATACGGCCACCGCGATAGCGTCCACCTCCACCAGCGCTGCTCGCGGCAAGCTGCTGACGCCAATCGCCGCGCGCGCCGGATAGGGCTTGGTGAACAGCTCCTCCATCACACCATTGATCAGGGAGAAGTGGCTCAGGTCAGTTAAGTAGATGTTCAGTTTGACCACATCGGCGAAGCTCATCGCAGCCTCTTCAAGGATCGCCTTGAGATTGACGAAGGCCTGTCGGGTCTGCGCTTCGATGCCTTCGACCATCTGCATGCTCTGCGGGTCGAGGGCGATCTGGCCAGAAACATAAAGGGTATCTGCGCACTTCACTGCTTGGGAGTAAGGGCCAATCGCCTCAGGGGCGGCGCGAGCGGTGATGATCTGCTTCATTTTCGGGGCTCTCGGGGTACGTTTCATGTGACAAATCTTACAGTCACCCCCTAGAAAAATAGTTTTAAGATTCCTACTATTTGCGGTGTTTTTTAGAAAAAATTTCTACCGTTTTAACCAAAGAAGAATTTATTTATTCGTTCGCCACATCCTCTCCCGCTTGCAACGTTGCCGTCACGTCCCTCAAAGCCGTCAACTAACCAACAACACTCTGCCGGAGTGGGTAAAGAAACTTGAGGACGGGGGCTATACATCAGAGCCAAGGTGGTCCTGCTTCACCGCCGCTCTCCATCCGTGTCGCATAGACTTCGCCGATCACCAGAAAAAACTTCTAAGAGATGACCAAAGTCCGGTTTTTTTTGGGAACATTTTCTATTTTGACAACGCTAAGCTTCCCTTCTGTCGATCCGCACTCGTGATCGTCAAAGACGCGACGAACGACGCGTTCTTCCATGCACCGCGTTCCGAGCGGGCGCGTGGCTCCCTTGACCAGATCCTGCACTGCCCCGCCATACTTCGCGGCCCATCCGGCCGTGCCTCTTCAACGAACGCCAGGGCCCGATATGAACATGGCAACACTTTCCACGAGACTCGATACTTTCGACCGCTTGAGCTTGATTGACGTGGTGACACCGCTGCAGCGGCTGTCGCGGCTCTCGGCCCACGTGGGCCGCGACATTTACGTCAAGCGTGATGATTTCACGCCGCTCGCAATGGGCGGCAACAAGCTGCGCAAGCTCGAGTTTCTCGCCGCGGATGCGATCCGCGAAAAGGCGGACGTGCTGGTGACCGCCGGTGCCGTCCAGTCCAATCATGTCCGGCAGACCGCCGCGCTCGCGGCACGACTCGGACTGGATTGTGTGGCGCTGCTGGAAAATCCGCTCGGGGACACGCACGACGATTACCTGCAGAACGGCAACCGGCTGTTACTCGATTTGTTTCGCGTGTGCGTGCATGACGTCGACGAACTCGACACCGCGGACCAGCAGCTCGAGACTGCGGCCCAGCGTTTGCGTAACGAAGGCCGTCGCCCATACGTGATCCCGATCGGCGGCTCGAATGCGCTCGGCTCGCTCGGCTACGTTCGCGCGGGCCTCGAGCTTGAGCAGCAGATCTCAGCGGCGGGGCTCGACTTCTCGGCCGTGGTGCTCGCGTCCGGCAGCGCGGGCACGCATGCCGGTCTCGCATTCGCGCTCGCCCATGCATTGCCGTCGCTGCCCGTGATCGGCGTCACGGTATCGCGCACAGAGGCCGCGCAGCGTCCGAAAGTGCAGKGTCTCGTCGAGCGCATCAGCACGCTGCTCGACGTCGAGACGCCGGCCGGCATGCGCATCGACCTGTGGGACGAATACTTCGCGCCGCGCTACGGCGAACCGAATTGTGCCGGCCTCGACGCGGTTCATCTGCTCGCGCAAACCGAAGGGCTGCTGCTCGATCCGGTGTACACCGGCAAGGCGATGGCTGGTCTGCTCGACGGCATCTCGCGCGGCCGCGTAGAAGGAGACGGACCGGTGCTGTTCCTGCACACAGGGGGGGCGCCTGCGCTGTTCGCGTATCGCGACGCGTGCCGCGCTGATTGATGCGCGACACCGTCTCCTTGCTCCAATAACGCAGAACGCGCCGCCCGTCGACGTGCGGCGCGATCGCATCATGTCGTAACAATGTAATCGGTCGGTAATGCGGTCGTGCGCTTGATCACCTCCATTGCGAACGCCGAGCTCACGTCCATCAGCTCGACGCTCTTGATCAGCCGTTTGTAGACGTTGTCGTATCCGGCGATATTCGGCACGACGACCTTGAGCAGGTAATCGACGTCGCCGCTCATCCGGTAGATCTCGATGATCTCCGGAATCGCACACACAGCCTCGACGAAATGCTTCGTCCACTCATCACCGTGCTGATTCGAGCGCACCGTCACGAATGCAGTGAGCCCCAGGTTCAGCTTGGCCGGATCGCATAGCACGACCTCCCGGCAGATCACTCCGTCTTCCCGTAGCTTCTGCAACCTTCGCCAGCATGGCGTCGGCGACAGATTCACCGCCTTCGCCAGGTTGTTCAGACCGACCGTCGCATCCGCCTGAAGTATCGTGAGCATCTGTGCGTCGCGTTTATCCATATTGCCTCCGAGTTAGAAATTTTTTCCAATCCTATCTTGATCGACGACATTCTTTGGAAACAATTTTCGTCTTCGCGCAATTAATATGACTTCAAGCACAGCGACTGCCGCGACGATGCGGCGCTGCTTGATTCCCCTCGATTGAACCGACGAAAAAGGATCACGCCTTGAACACCACGTATTCGACCGATACCGTTCTGGTCCACGAGGGCCGCACGCACAACCAGCTCGGCGCGCCGGTGAACCCGCCGGTCTACCGGCAATCGACGTTGCTCTTTAACAGCCTCGAGGCACTGAAGACTGCGAGCGGCACGCCGAACGCATATGGCCGCGGTGGTAGTCCGACCACCCGCGCGCTCGAGAACGCGCTCGCCCGTCTCGAAGGTGCGCATCGTGCAATGCTGACGCCGAGCGGGCTCAGCGCGATCACCACATCGCTGCTCGCGGTCCTGGGTCCCGGCGACCATTTGCTGATGACAGACTCGGTCTACGATCCAACTCGTGCGTTCTGTGCGGAGACGCTTGCGCGTCTCGGCATCGAAACGACGTACTACAACCCGTCGATCGGCTCGGACATCGCAGCACTGATGCGTCCGAACACGCGCGCCGTTTTCGTCGAGTCGCCCGGCTCGCTGACGTTCGAGGTGCAGGACATTCCGGCGATCAGCCGGATCGCGCATCGGTACGGCGCAATCGTGCTGATGGACAACACCTGGGCCACGCCGCTGCATTTCCGTTCATTCGAGCATGGTGTCGACGTGTCGATTCACGCGGCGACGAAATACATCTCCGGGCACTCCGACGTACTCATGGGCGTGATCCTCACGACCGAGGCACTTTTTCCGAAGATCAATCGCTTCTATCGGCAGTTCGGCATAACCGTGAGCGGAGACGACGCGTATCTCGCACTGCGCGGCCTGCGCACGCTGTCACTCCGGCTCGAACGGCACCAGCGCAACGCGCACGCACTCACGGAATGGCTCGCGCAGCAGCCGGAAGTCGCTCAGATCCTGTACCCGGCACGACCTGATTCACCTGGGTACGCGCTGTGGAAGCGCGATTTCACGGGTGCGAGCGGCCTGTTCGGCGTGGTGCTGAATCCGCAATCGGACGAAGCGATGCGCGCGATGCTCGACGGCATGACCTGCTTCGGCATGGGCTATAGCTGGGGCGGTTTCGAGAGTCTGATTCTCCGGTCGAACCCGGCGAACTCCCGCACGGCGACGCAATGGCCGTGGGAAGGCCCACTGCTGCGAATTCACGCTGGCCTCGAGCACCCGGATGACATGATCGCCGATCTTAAAGCTGCATTCTCGCGGCTGCGCGCCGCCGCTCTGACACCAATGGAAGCCTGACCCGCCGCGTGCGCATCGCCCACACATCACCTCAACGTTCAATACCCACCCACAGAGAGACAACCATGAAAGACAAACTGCTCATACTTCGTCCAGGCTTCTTCAGCGGCACCGAAGGCCCGTTCTACTGCGGCGACTCGGTATCCGTCGAAGGCTTGCTGAGCTTCTGCCCACAGCTTCGGGACTTGGTCGACGTCGAGTACATCGATGCGCCGCGTCCGCGCAACGCAATCGTCGCGCTGATCGGCGAAGACAACCAGTCTGCGCCGGTAATTGTGCTCGGCAATGGGCAGGAGCCAAAGGACGTGTCCGTTGCGGTTCAGGAGTACAACGGCACGCGCTTCATCAACGCGCCCGACGATATCCGGCGCTACCTGTCGTCACAGTACAGCGTCGCGCAAGCGTCGTGATCGGTAGCGCTCAGGCGCACCCATCACAAACGGCCCGCCGCACCTAGTGACGGCAGGCCGCGGGCCGACGGTTMGCTAACGAGCCGTCGGCCCATTCTTTTGACGCAACCGCAACCGCAACCGCAACGGTTTGCTCGGCGCACATTCAGCGTGATGCTGCTCTTGCGATTTGGTCGACACGGCCCCGCTTGTATGCCGACTTTCATCGTCAAGGGTGATGTGCGCCCGGGGAGGGTGCAATTGATTGTAATTGACGTCCGGTGCTGCTGCGGGTTGGGGTTTATTCGGGGTGGCGCATTTACTTTGGACTACTGAGGTATCGCCCCAGATTCAGAAGCAAGGTCAGGCTGATGGTGGGCTTATTGTGCGGAATGCTTGCAGCTGCGTTCATGATTTTCGGTGTTCGTCCGCTTAGTGTCAGCATCGCTTTATTTGCGCCCAGCTTCATCGCAGCAACTATTCTGGTCGTGCTGATGTGGAGCAGTCCTGCTGAAAACCAATGATTATAAACGTCAACCTTACGTGCCATGCACTGAGGATTGAGCCGCCCTTAATTTCGTGACATACCGAATGTCCGCTACTGGCTGTGGATTCAACCGGTCATGAAGCCGAAATCAAGCTGAAGAACGTGCTCGGCGATGTTTGCGCAACTATGAGGACTTAACACTAAAGACGCTGACTTAAGACGGCGGTAAAGAGCCAGTCGCGGTATAAGCAGGAAAAGACATCATCGATTCTGCTGGCGGATGCTCGTAGGTCGAGGACAACACGGCGCTGAGTTGATCGCCCAACGGGTCCCAAGCGCGCGTCTTCTCTTCGGCATAGTCGTGATGCAGGTAGTGGCGCCTCACCCGCGAGCCGGCCAGCACATGATTTTGGCAACGATCGATGACATCCTGGCTGACACCTAAGGCTTGCATCATGGTCGCGCCCGTGCGGCGCAGGTCATGCGGTGTCCAGTCACCGTTCTGGCCGTCGGCAAGGACCAGGGTATCGTCGTGACGCCGCCTGGAGAGGGCCTTGCGGTTTTTGAACCGGGCCTGGCAATCACCGACCTGTTTGCTCACCACCTTTACGTCTACATGCCCATTATCCTGCTTGTTGGGAAAACACCACTGGGAGTCGCCCGTCAGGGTCTTGAGTTCCTGAAAAAAATGCAGGGCGAAGGGCGAGAGGAGGACATGGTGGCCCTGTTTCTTGCCGCGGGTGCCTTTGATGTTTTCACTAGGGAGGAACCAGGTCTGTCGGTCCAGATCGACATTTTTCCATTCGGCCTGCAGCAACTCGCCAATTCGGCACAAGGTGCCCAGGCTAATCCAGAGCGCGAGTTGAATTTCTTTTTTTAACGGCCGAATGCCGTCGTATTTTTGGCCGGCGGGGAGGGCGATGTAATCGGCGGTCATTTGCTGGAAGCGATTGTGCAATTCCAATAGCTCCGCCGGTGAAAGGATCCTGCTTCTTTCGGCCTCGTAGTCGGCCGGAATCAGGGGGGAGATGTCGACCAGTTCCGTCGGGTCGCTCTCGACCAATAAGGCCCGCCAAGGTTAGCGCTTTCTGGCCCAACTGAACATCTGGGTGAGGTCGGCGAAGAAACTGATGGCTTCCCGTGCCGCGAGTCATCTTGGAACAGGCGTCTGGATCGGTCAGTGAGACCTGCTGATCCGGCGATTCGTTGAGCTGAGTTTCGATGACCTGAAGCTCTTTCATTTGAGCCTTCAGCTTTGCGATTTTTTCTTCCAGCCGCACGGCCCTAGGCTCAGACGATGTGGATTCTTGCTGATCGCGAGTATCGAGCGCGGTCAGGTAACGGTTGATGCTCGATTCAATTTCTTCCATTCACCGCTTCAGTTTGGCGCTGGTGAAATTGCGGTCGCGGTTGTTGACGGCCTTGAATTTACTGCCGTCGATGGCGACCAGATTTTCTCCGAAAAGTCCCAACTGCTGACAGAGCACAACGAACTGGCGGCAGACACCTCGGATGGCCTTGCTGTTGTCTTTTCGGAAGTTGGCGATAGTCTTGAAATCTGGCATCAAACGCCCGGTCAGCCACATCAGCTCGATGTTGCGACGGGCTTCTCGTTCAAGGCGTCGGCTCGACGGAATGCGGTTGAGATAGCCGTAGATGTAGATCTTCAGCAAGATTGCGGGGTGGTAAGCAGGTCGACCAGTATCGGCTGGAACGACGCCTTCAAAACCCAGATTGACTAGGTCGAGTTCGTCGACGAAAACGTCGACTACGCGCACCGGATTTGTGTCACTGACGTAGTCGTCAAGGCTTTCGGGAAGCAAGTTGCTTTGTCCGCGATGCTCACCTTGAATGAAACGTTTTATGGGCAATCCTGCATTAACACTTTGGGCAATCATAGCAATGTTAGCCGGGTCTTCACGTACTCTGACGTAAGCACGATATGCTACTGAATTTGGAGTTGAAGGGCTTACCCATGGAAGTAATTTCAGCGCACCGATTTTGTGAAAATCACCGCACCCAAATTGAAGCAAGTGATCGTTGTGGCTGTTTTTACTGCTTAAGTGTGTTTTCGCCCGTAGAAATCACAGAGTGGGTCGACCTGGATACCCCCCGCTTTGTGTCCGAAGTGTGGGATTGACTCGGTCATCGGATCAGCATCCAACGTGCCGGTTAACCCACAGTTTCTTTCGAAAATGAACGAGCACTGGTTCTAAACGATCCCATCATTCGATGGCTTCCGTTCTGTTTGGCATCTACACAGAGCGTGGTTTGAACCAGTGCCGTACGTTGCTGCTGATCGACTACGTTTTTACACACTCTGGACCGATAGCTGCCTGCCACGACTGGCTGAAACCGCCCGATTCTGTTGAAAAAGTAGCTCCCCTGTCTGGCCTGCGGCAAAATCTCTGCATTGGCCAGCAGGGAAGCACGCAGCATGATGGGACAGTTATCGAGTGGGCAGGAGCGGCTGTTTTACTCGTTCAACCTTGAAGAGCACATTCCCGCCAATCACCTTCTGCGCAGCATTGATCAGTGTCTCGACCTGAACGAGCTGCGCCATTACCTCGCCGATTTCTACAGCCCGATTGGGCGTCCGTCGATTGATCCTGAACTGATGATCCGCATGCTGATCGTCGGCTATTGCTACGGCATTCGCTCCGAGCGGCGGTTGTGCGAAGAGGCCCATTTGAACCTGGCGTATCGCTGGTTCTGCCGGTTGAGCCTTGAAGATGAAGTCCCCAACCACTCGACCTTTTCCAAGAATCGACATGGCCGTTTTCGGGACAGTGATCTGTTTCGCTGGCACTCCACGCGCGCATGGGGCTGCCCTTGCGATGCTAATAAGTAAGATTGAGGAAAGGATTGTCAGTAGGGACAGGGCTCAGAAGAGTTTCAGCATTTTGCAACATGTAGCCATTGAGGGAAGCCCTCCGGCGGGGGCCCTGCACTGTGCAAGTCCATATGTTCTGCCCGTTTGGTCGTTTGAGATGTACGCCTAAGTGCTCAAAGTGACGTTGAGTGCGCCGCCAAGCATCGGTCTTGTCGTCCCCTGCAGATAGCTCAGGGTGCTCCGAAGCGTAGAGCTGGAAAATGCCGGGTGTGACCAGGTAGAACGTGCCGTCGACTGTGTGAATCTTTGCCTTACAGTCGTTGACGAGCAGACGATGGCTTTGGATCCCCTCGCGTAGCCAGTCGACAAAGGCCAGCCCTGGTGCCTCGCGGGGTGAAGCAGTTGAGGATTTCAGTCCTTGAGCGCTCGATTCATCCTCGTGCTCAACCGTCTCTTGCAACATATCCATCAAGTCATCGAGATAGTCGAAGTCATGGTTCGGAGGTAAGGGCTCTGGCGTTTCCTTGGCCGAAGTTGCTTGTGGCCGATCCAAGGCCGACTCGATAGCTTCACCGCTCGGCACGGTATTGTCAGCAACGAGCTCAACTGTTCCTTCAAAGCATCGGGGCCGGCTTTCATCGGCCCAGATCAGGCTCGGTTGGAGACGCAAGAATGTGAAGCGATGCTGCCATCCTTCGTCTGACACGGTTGCGCTCCATACCGCTTTGCCTTCTGGCGTGGTGTCTACCAACCCGTGGGATTGCAGTTCATCGAACATGGCAATGTTGGAGGAGGGGATGCCATTTACTGCCTGGGCCAGGAGGTAAGCGCGAAGTTTGTCAGTTGCGGTCTTGCTGACTAGCCACAGATGATTTTCGGTGAGCCAGCCAGCAGCCCCGGGCTGATTGAGTTTGAACTCGTTCTTGACCAGATGGCGTAAGCCAGTCAGYAGGTGATGCTGAAGCGACCGAGTGGGCGCCTGTAGTGCCTTGGTGGGATTGGCTCCGATGTTCTGCGCGGTAGATACCCGATCAGCTTGCAGCACCAGCTCCCCCAGCGTCGCGGCGTATTCATAGTGGTTGGCCAGCAACGACAGCAGGTTGCCCCATAGAGTTGGGTAACCGCTGAGCCAGTCGAGCAGGCGCGGCGTCAGTATTTGGGTGTAGAGCAGCCCAGCGGCCGCAGCATGTAGCTGGTAGTCGCGCCCTGTCACGTAGCGGAAGCGGTAGGGCTTGTTCAGGGGGCCGTGCCACGGATGCCAGAGCTCACCATTTTGGTACTCCACCTGCAGGTCGACGGCAATCTTGCCGATGTCATGGAGCAGGGCGCCATAGGCGATGGCGGCGCTCCAGGCGTCGGTCTGCGCGGCCTGGTCTTCGGGCGCGGCGCCGCTGGGTAGCAGGTACGACTGGCGCAGTTTCAGGCTGCAGGCCATCAGCTCCAAACCGTGGTCCAGCATGCCTCCCGGATAGGCATGATGATGGCTTTCGCTGGCAGGTAGTTGCTGTACATACTTGGCGTAGCGGTGGATTGGATCGAGATAGAGCTGATCGAACTGAGGTTGGGAAAGGGCGGTGTATTGGCAGATGCGCTCGAGCAGCCGCTTCCGGTGATCGGCGGCAAGGAGCGATTCTGATGACTCAGGCAAGAAGTAACCTTCGGCGACAAGTGCTGGCGCGGGGCTGGCGGCGTTGCCTTTTTCATGTTTGAGCCACCAGCGCATCATCGCAATACCTGCTTTGTACCTGGGAGGTCCTTTTGCCTTTTCGGATAAGCCTCTTACCCTTGCAATCCCTTCCATTGGCGCCGTTATCCTTTACTGTCTTTGTCCTTTTCGCGAACGCGAAAATCCGAAGGCGGGAGCGTCGAGTTAGTCGGTCGATCAGGATAGCCGGTCCCTTTTACAGGGGGTAAACTGGCCGGCATCATTTTTCGGAGCAGGGGCGCTGATGACGCTTACCGATGCAGTGTTGATCGTGCTGCTGGTCGACCGGATTCATGGAACTGACGTTGCCATTCGCTCAGCTGCGAAGCGCTGCGCGAAAAAGCTGCCACGTGGTCAGCGCGATATTTTGTTCAAAATTGGGAATAGCCCTGCACCTCGGCAACTTGTGGGCCACCTGTGCCAATACTTGGCAGAGTG
Source organism: Pseudomonas sp. P4_C3 (assembly GCF_056402075.1). NCBI lineage: Bacteria > Pseudomonadati > Pseudomonadota > Gammaproteobacteria > Pseudomonadales > Pseudomonadaceae > Pseudomonas > Pseudomonas sp. P4_C3. Next base: position 16,594 of record NZ_JBFUIC010000030.1, on the reverse strand, counting down.
AAAAGTCAGGCAGATCTGTTAAAGCTGGACACCAGACGAGCCGCAGTGAGGATCAAAACCTCGGCTAAAGTGCGGGTCTCAGATACTATTCCCACACTTGTCTCATACTAGGAAGAGCCCATGTCTAAGCTTGCCGAATTCAAAGCGCTGGAAGCGCAGCTGGCCGCGCAACTTCAACAGCTGGATGCGATGAAAAACGATTCCGGGCTGAAGCAGGAAATCGAGTTTGAACAAAAACTTAAGGCCTTGCTGGAAGAGTACGGCATGAACCTGCGGCAGGTGATCACCATTCTTGATCCGTCCAAAGGGGTGAGCGTAAGTACCGCCGGCGCCTCCAGCAGCGTCCAGCGCAAGCCTCGTGAGATCAAGCGCTACAAAAACCCGCACAGCGGTGAGGTCGTGGAAACCAAGGGCGGCAACCACAAAGTCCTCAAACAGTGGAAGCAGGAGCACGGCTCCGACACCGTCGAGAGCTGGTTGCAGTAATCAGTCGTCCAGTTATAGCGGCGGATGACCGGCGTTGCAGGCAAAACAAAGGCCCCAGATGGGGCCTTTTTGATGCTTGAGTGAAGTCACGCCGTTAACCGTTCAGTCGTTTCAGTGGCCTGATCGGACTGCAGCGCCAGTAGGTACTCGGAGGCTTCACGTGCCTGGCCGCTGGCGCGGAAGATCGCACGCTTATCCTCCTTGAGTATCTTCAGCCAGGACGCCAGGTACTCCTCGTGACGTAACTCACCCTGGGTACCGGTCAGCGCACAGAGAAACGCTGCGCCCATTTCCGCTACCAGTTCCTCGAAGGCGTACGCCGCGGAACCAAACGCGTGCCCGCCAGTGATGCCGTCGCGGTTGAGGCGCGAGTGGTGACCCGACCAGTGCGTCAGCTCATGAAGGGCCGTTGCGTAGTAGCTGCCGACGTCCTCGAACTGTGCCTTGGTAGGCAGTTGGATGAGATCCCGCACCGGCTGATAGAACGCGTGATCGCCGTAGCGATGCTCAATCCGCGCCCCACTGGCGACCAGTAGTTGCTCGGCAGGGGCATGATCGACGAAGGCTGGCTGGTCGTCACGCTCATCGTGTTTTTGCTCTTCGGCAGGCAAGTCTTCGGTCTGCTCGATGTTGAACAGGCAGTGCATCCGCAGGAGCGCGAACTGCACCATTTTGATGTTGCCCTGTTCATCACGAACTATCTGCCCGTCTTCGTCGTGCGCCTCCTTGCTCATCGGTTTGTACAGCACCGCGAGGGTTGATTGCTCCCCCTTGCGAACATGGCCACCGGCTTTGCGCGCCTGGTTGAACGTGAGCCAGCGATCCTGGCGGAAACCACGCAGGCGCGCCTCGGCCCACAAGAGCGGAATGTTGATGCCAGCGTAGGGCCGCCGGGTGATGGCGTTGATGGGGAAAGGGGAGTCTGCACTCGAGCTGGTGGTTGTCCAAGGTTTGATCCAAGGGATAACTCCTTGACTCAGGGCGCTGACAATCTTGTTGGTAACGTCTAGGTAGATATCGGACATGACGTTCTCCGGTTGTGAAGTGGGAACGCTGCCCGGCCGGGAAGGGTTCCCGGTGGGGTAGAGGGGCAGTGGATGTGCTGACGGGTCAGATGGCCGCGATGTCTACAGCGATCTCACTTGGCAGACGGATGAGCAGAAAAGCTGGGCCACTGCGAGGTGTGATGCGAGCCAGCTGTAACAGCGTTGAGTGTTCGACTGCTGATGAGTCGTCGCTCTGTGGATGATCGAACCGCAGCTCGATTGGACACTGCAAGGTGCGAGGCGCTGAAGTCAGGGCGCTGTTGAGCAGGGCTACCAAGCGCTGTGCTGAGTGTCCAACGGGGTCGTTGCCTGGGGCAGGTTCAATGACATGTCGCCATACACCTGGGCTCAGCACAACGGCAGTGGAGAAGAGCTTCTTCCTGGACATTGGAACCTCCGGGTAGCAGATCCCGCGACACTTCAGCTGAGATGCTGGTGTAGATTTTATCGCTACAAATAACGCAGCGAGCAGGGAGTCTCCATGCATTAAAACGCGTTCGACCGTAGGGTCAATCTACAATCCAGACGTCTACAAGCGCAGCATTCCATCGCATTCCAGGTAAGAGTATCGACCTCAAGTTCCAGATAAGCGGTGATCTCCAATCGGTTAGGAAGTGCCGTGAAAGATGTTCCAGAAAGGCTCGGATAGGGAGCCCCTCTGGAAATTTGACTGACTCTCATCGGTGTTTAGGATTTGCCGTCGGGGCAACCTCGATGGCTAGGTACAGGTGGGTGGACGTTGCCTCCACCACCAGCGACCTGCTGTCCCGCGAAGACTTGCCAGGATCGGATCGTCGATGTCGAAGTACTCGGCAAAATCATCGCCACCCAATTCATCTCGTGCGCGATTCCACCAGGAATCGAAGTCGTCGACGTCTGGGTTGCAACCGGTGGCGTAGGCCACGCATTTGCGGCCGCCTCCATCCGGTTTGTTCTCGCCGGTCTCGGCCATAAGGTAGACACCATGGTCCTTGACCAATATCACTCTGCAGCCATTTGTACGGGCTTCGGCCAACACGGCGTGTAGTTCAGATCCTGTAAAACGCAGCATGATGAGATCCTCCAGAAGGTGCGGAGGAATGCCTCCCGTGCGGGAGAATTCCCTGCACTGGAATGGATTGAGAAGGGTTGCATCGAAGAGCAGGCTTGGTGAACCTGGGGATTGGAAGGCGTTCATCATCGCAGGAGCGATGATCGTGCGAGCTGCCGAACGCGAATCGCATTTGGGGACAACCATCACCAAGGTGACGTAGCCTCGAAGGTTATGGCTACCTAGGGTGCTGGAAACCAGCAATTGCACAGTCGGTTTATCAAGCGAATCGACGTAGCGTCAATGGTGTTTTTAGTTTGAATGAGCTGTTTCGATCCATGCAGCCCCACTGACGATTATTAGCGCCGTCCAGGCGATCAACGGTCATGGGCACTAGAGAAAGAGGAGTAAGCTAAGGCTTGGATCCAAATTCTTGGTGGTTACTTGTCCACGAGTGCAGAAAAGGAAAGGGAGGCACTCAAATGACTACTCCAGCTTCTTCTACTTCCTGCCGTACCCCATTCGGCAAGCCTTTAGTTCGTGCTGCAGTTCGTGCGGGTCGCCTGGTGAGTCAACTCGAAGCGAGAATTTTGCATTCCCGTATTTTCGCTTCCGTGCCCTTTAAGTATCGGCAAATCGGCTTTCAGAGTCTCAAGGTAATACTCGTGCTTGCCGCTGTATCAGTTGCGATTCTCTTGGCGATCGGAATGATTGCTTTATGGACCATTGCGGCTCTGCCCATTATTGCTGATAAGCAACCTCGTATTCACGAAGTGAGCCACCCCCAACATCAACTCAAGTATCCCGAGCTATACGACGATAATGGGGCGCTCAGGTAGCAGGCTATTTTAATCTCCGGGCTCCAGATATGAGCTGAGAGGAGCCCTTCTCTGCTTGGACCTGAGCAGCTTCTGTTCCTCGAGTGAGGAGAGTCTGGACACCACTGCCCACGTTGTACCCCGCCCAGCTCATCGCGCCGAGAAAGAACATCGGCAGTACCAAAAACATCGCGCCCATGACGTACTCGATCACTTGTGCGGTCACCGTCCCATCCATGAAACCAGCGGTCGGCAACGACAAGAGCGTCTGGTCCGTGGCAGATACCTGGTTGTACAGCGTCTCCAGCATACTTGAGTCGATCCAGCGTGCGAGCTCCCACCAGAACGTCAGCATGTGCAGGGTAAACAGTGCGAACGTGACGGTCATGAGTGCCTTGAGCTGGTAGGTGCTGATCAGCAATACCAGCGGCAGGCTGATGATCGTGCCCATGATCAGAAAGGCCTGGACCATCGGTAGTGCGGCGCGCAATGCATTCATCGCCGGGAAATTGCTGAACGAACCCAGGGCCAGCCCGGTGTTCGTCGCCAGGTTGTTGAGTCCTTGCGTCAGTGATCCGCCCCGGGCGCTGCTGCCGTAATCCTGGAATACCTGTCCTGGTGCCATGCTCAACGATTGCTGTCGCGGGCTCACCAATTCGCGAAGGGTGGCGTCTTCGATCTCGGTAGTCGTACGCCCGGTCAACCAGCTTCGCAGGCGCGAAATCAGCGACGGATCGACCTCGGCGACCAAACGATCACGCAGCCCGACCGTTGCATCGCTCCACCATTCCTTGCAGGTGGGAAAGCCCGCGCCGTTATCGAGCTGGGGCAGGGAGGCATCCCGGGTCTCGTCGTACGGCCAATCAACCCTGGGCGTTCGCGAGCGATCGGTGTCGTAGTAACCCGGCGTGTTAAGCATGTACGTCGAGCCAATCCAGGACGCGTCATAGCTCTGCGACTCGTCCAGTTCGGGGCGTTTGGTGAACAGCCGCGAGCGCGAGAAGCCGTAACAATCCCGGGTAAAATCGGCGACTTCCTGCAGCAGCACCTGGTCGTTGATACGCGAGGTGTCGATCTCCATGCGCATCGCACGGATGTCGGGCGCGCACGGAATCGACGCGGTAGCGGCCGCCGTGATGCCTTTGCTCATGGCATGCACGAGGAACCACCACACCGGCACATTCGCTGATTTCTCGCCGATGGTGTTGAAGGTTGTGCCCCAGGCCGTTTCGGTGGGCTTGGTCATGGAAATACCACAGCGTTGGCTCGCCRTATCGTCGAAGGTCACGGAGGACAGGTTCAGCGGAAAAAAAGGCATGCAGCCAAACAGGATGACCACGTAACTCATCCACAGCCGGTTCTCGACGCGAGGGATCGACAGCAAGCCCTTGTTGCCCTCGTCAGCGCCTTGTTGGCGAGCGGACAGCCATTCCTGCAGGATGATCGCACCAAAGGGCGCGGCGAACAGCCCAGTGTCTGCCAGTGTGTTCCAGATGCCGTTGTTGATGATCCAGGCCAACAGCGACAGGTAGTACTCGAGGTAGCTGTTGGTGCTCATGCTCATGATTGCACCTCACACGCGAAACAGTTCGACCAGGATGATTGAGCTGAAGCCGATCAGTCCCAGGGGTTTGAGCCGTTGCTGGTCTGCAGGCGCCGGCCGCAAGCGCAACGCCGCGGTCCAGCCTGCGAGGATCAGGGCATACAGCAGGGCACGCCAGGAGGCGAGGTAGGGCGTAGCGGTGCGCGCCTGCCCGAACCAATCAAGCTGGGCACCTGTCAGCTGCAGTGCCATCCAGGCAATCAGGAGCATCAAGGCCATGGCGCTGAGGATTAGCAGCACATGGGCAAGAGTGGACTTCACAGTAAACAGCTTCATGGTGTGCTCCTCCCCTGGTCCGCACGGTGCAGTCGGTCCGACTCCGGATCGCGTTGATCGATGCTCCGGGAGGCGTCGGCGCCTCCGGCGTGGCGATCGAGGACCAGGCTGGCGGTGTTGGTGGCCAGCGACTGGCGTACCTGCAGCTCCGTTTGCAGCAGGCGTATCTCACGCTCCAGCATTTCGACGTTACCGTTGAGGGCGTGGGTGGCGGGCTGCGCCGACGCGACATTAGGTTCATGACTGCCGGCCAGGAATGTGCGCTGCAGCAGCATCGCCTTGTAGATCACGCTCGACAGCGCGGTCTCGCTGGCCAGGCGCCGGGCCAGCAGGTTCTGGTCGGGATCGTCGCGCAGGCCCTCGATGACGCCGCGGGACACCTGCAGCAAGGGACTGGAGACTTTGCCAAGGTTCTCCGGCGTGGGTTGCTCGGCGCCCGACAACATTCGTTGCAGACCCTTGAGGTGTTCTGTGTAGGTTTCCTGGATCAGCGGCGAGAGGCCTGCCCCGGCGGTAACGCGCAGCGTCTCGCAGTCATCGCAGGTTGCCACCTCGGTTTCACCAAGCACGCGGGTGGCCCATGCGGAGGCCTCTTCGGGGCTCGACCAGGCCTGGCAAATGGCACCATTCTGGCAACCGGAACCGACGGCCGATGCGTCCTCGACCGTTCGGTTGTGCAGTAGGTTGTAGCCTGCCTTAACGACGTCCGAGGTCACCCGTATGGGTTCCTGACCGTTACCCCCCGCTTTCTGCCCACCGACCCAGCTGACACCGTTGTTGCCGTTGTTCGATTCGGTATCCTTCACCGCCACCACGGCATCACCGTCGGACTGCTCGAGGTTTTTCTGCATCTCCTGGTTCTGCGCCAGTGCGCCCCAACCGGCCTGGTCCACCTTGTCGGCCATTTTGGCCGCCATCGCCTGGCAGGTGAGCTTTGAGCGGTCAAAGTCGATGCGCCCCTGCAGTACGCCGTTGCTCAGCAGCTCATACAGACCGGGATTGGCGCGCTGAATGATCATCGCCGGCAGAGACATCACGGCCTGTGTGGCATTCTCGATCACATTGCCCATGATCTGCTGGAAGCCTTGGGTGGCGCCATTGAGCTGATTCTGCAGAGTATTGGAGAGGTTCATGTTTCCGCACATCATGTTCGCGCGCCAGGACATGCCCACGCCAAGGCCATTGGGGCGGTAGAGCGAGGAGGGGGACCCCGTCGCCGATCCGCCGCCAATGGTGTACATCACGCGGTCATCCAGGACCTGGGCCTGGTCACCAAGGTGGTAGCCGTTTTCTGCGGCATAGCCGACGGCACTTACGAGGGCGCACACCAACCCGAGCGAGAGGGTATTCATCATTGGCCTCCATCAAAGTCGATGCTGAACAGGAAGGTCTGGCCCATCCGCTGGCAGCAGTGGTAAGGGCGCCAAAGCGACCAGGCATAGGCGCCGTCGGCGCTCTGGATCGTCGGGCTGGGGAAGATGGTGCAGGTGGTCTGGATCACCGGGGCGAGCAATTGCCAGCGGTGGTTGTTGATGTTGTTCTCCATCACCGGCTGCGGCGGCCAATAGCCGGGAGATGGCATCGGCTGCAGCGGCAGGTAGACATGCGGCTGGCCGACGCGCGTGATGAAGTCGCTGGCACGCTGGGCCATGACGGCGGATGCTTTGAAGTCGTCAGGCTGCACCAGAAATCCGTGCCGCGGATAGACACTGCCCCACATGTTCCCAAGTGCCTGGCTGCCAATCTCGCGCATGCCCGGAATGAGCGCTTGTGGGTAGATGGATTCGGGAACGGCCTGACGCCAGGCCAGCGGGTCGAGCGTGCTGAGGTAGTATGGCGCAAGGGGAGTCGCCCCACTTGGGCACGCATAGCCGAAGCCATGCGCAAAGGCTGTCAACGCCGAACCGCCGGGATGCCCGATGCCGTCGACATTCTTGAACCGGGGCAGATTATCGCGCTGCTTCGAAGGCGTGATCAGGTTGCCACCCCCTTGTGACGCCGGTGTGGGCATCGACAGTGCGGACACCTCGCCCCAGGGATTGCCGCCTGTGTCGGAATAGCTCGATACCACCAACTCGGGAATAAAGTGGCGGACCTTGGGCGAGGTCTTCACCGTGCAGCCAAACGGTGTACAGAGCAGCCAGAAGCAGATCCCGACGACCCGGTACTCCAGGCACTGCAGCGAAGTGACGGAGGCGATGATGGTGGGGGTAGTCAGTGCCGCGCACTGCTCGACCGCGACGAGCAGTGCAGCCGCGGTGAAGGCTCGGCCACGGCCAATCTTCCTGGACTTTGGCGATCTGCAGCGGGTGGTGGCGGTCACGATCATGGGCAGCGCTCGACATGTGGCAGCGGTGTGCATCCGTGCGCCAAGCTTCAGCATCCAGGATCCGACCGAATAGGACGGCGGACAAACCGAGGCCGGAGTGATCGGTTTTGTCAGTCACCGGGTTGAGGGCCGCAAATTCTGCAAAATCACCGAAGGAGTACAAATGTACTCATGCCGATTTTTGTTGATTGAAAGTCTTTTGAAAGTCGCCGGCGCTCGGGTGTTCACGACATGCCGCGTAACCGATCGATCTCCGCCGCGACCTGGAGGGCGGCGTCCAGCTCGGACTGTTGGTGCTGTTCCATCAGTCGCCAGCGCTGAGCTTTTTCCTCGGGCTCGGTCATGGCTAGGGCGAGGTACAGGCTCGGCGGCACCGCGCGAAACAACGTCTCCAGGTTCTTCGACAGGACCACGCCCTCGGTGTATTTGCCCGAGGCCTTGCTCGCGGAAAGCAGTAGGGCCTTCTGAGCGGATGTGAGCTTTTTAAAGCGGGCAATCTCTTCAATTTCTGCCGGTGGCATGTTCAGACAGATCCACCACTCGATCATGTTGAGCATGGTCTGGGCTGCATCGGGGAAGTCGGCCAGGTTCTGCGTTGCCATCCAGAACCACGCGCCGAGTTTGCGCCACATCTTGGTGCCCTTGACCACAAACGGCGCCAGCAGCGGGTTCTTGGTGATGATGTGGCCTTCGTCGGTGACCATGATGATCGGACGACCGAGGTACTGATCGCGTTCGGCGAGGTTGTTCACCGTGTTCATCAGGCTGATGTAACTGATCGACATCTGCGCCTCGTAGCCCTCACGGGCATAGGTGGCGAGGTCGACGATCGTCACATCGCTTTCTGGCCAGGGTGTGCCTGGCCGGTCGAAGAGGGCACCCTCGAAGCCTTGGCAGAACAGGTCGATGGACTCGGCCATCTCCTGCGCCCGCTCGCGACGCTTGTCGGGCAGATGGGCGTCGCTGGCGACCTGGCGCAGTGCATCGCGAATGTGGCGTGTCATGACCTGCTGCTCGGTGGCCGCGCAGTGTCTGGCGGCATCCAAGATGCACTCGCGGATCAGGCTGCGGTCTGCCCGGGTCAGCCGCGCCTCTTCCTTGGCTTCGCCGCCGGTGATCATCAGGCGGGCAGTGATTTCCAGCTCGCCCAGCACGTCGCGTTGCTCATCACTGTCCGTCACGGTTTCATCCAGGTCCTCGGTCGACAGGCTGGCCACCTGATCGGGCTGTTCGATCAGACGGCGAGCATCGGCGAAAGGCGCCAAGCTCAAGCCACTGCCGGGTTTGAGCTGAACCTTGTTGACGGACAGCCCAAGGGTGGCGAAGTAGTCGCCCTGCAAACCGAAGGAATTACCCGCTTCGACAATGAACAGCCGCGGTCGATACACGGCCATGACCTGCATCAATATCGAAACCAAGGTGGCCGACTTGCCGGCGCCGGTCGGACCGAACAACAGCAGGTGGCCATTCATGGAGCGGTCGAAACGCGACAGCGGGTCGAACGACAAGGGCGCACCACCACGGTTGAAAAAAGTGAGGCCCGGATTGCCGGTGCCGATGCTGCGCCCCCAGAGGGGCAGCAGGTTGGCGACATGCTGGGCAAACAGCAGGCGGGTGTACCAGTTCCGCGTGTCTCGAGCCGGGTTGTAGACCATCGGCAACCAGCGCAGGTAGCTGTTGCACGCCGCGACTTCGTCACCTTCACGCACCGGCTGCAGGCCAGCGCCGAGCAGCACGTTGGCGGCCTGGGTCGAACGCTGGCGCAATTGCTGTTCATCGGCACCGCGCAGGTACAGCGCCAAGGTGCCGCGGTACAGCTTGTGCTGGCGGCCGATCAGCGCGCGGGCCTCTTCCACGTCCTGGCGGGTTTGGGTCGAGGCGAGGTTCTCGCCGATGGCTTTGCGCGCCAATCGGTTGAGCTGCTCCTCGAGCACATCCTGAGGCGTGATTACCAAGGTCAAACACATGACGGCCTGCTCGGGTAACTGATCGAACAAGGCGTTCAAGGCCTCGCCCTTACGCGTTTCGCCGGTCAGCTGACCGATATGGGGCGGCTTGCGCAGCTTGTCGACCACCATCACCGTGTGCGGTTGCTGATCGAAATACCACAGGCCCTGGTCGCTATCCGAGCGTGGCTCCTGAAAGAACAGTCGCTCGGCAAAATTGTGGTCGAACGGCAGCGGCAGTCCATCGCCGTCATCCTCCTCGGGGTAGGGCACTTGACGATAAAACGCTGCGGGTGATTCGCCGGTGAGGGCAGGGGCCGGGTTGAACCAGGGCAACAACCAAGTGTAGAAGTCGCGCCCGGTCAGACGCCGCGGGCTGACCCCGCAGGCCTGCAACGAGGCGACCAGACGGTCACACGTCCGGCTCAACAGCTGAGCCGGGCTCTGCGTATCGTCGTCACCTTGATCCCCCAGCCAGCGATAGACCACTAGCCGAATCCGCCGATTGCTGCCGCGCCAGGGCAGGTGAGACACGATATGGTCGTCGAACAGTCCGCCCGGTTTGGCGATGGCGTCGAGGTGACGTTGCATCGACGCGAGGAAAGCCTCGGTGAACGGCGTGCCTTGTGCCCGTGGCGCGACATAGCGCTCCAGGCGTTCGAGGTACGGGGAAAAGTCACTGTCGTCCTGGCAGAAGAACTGCACCACCCAGGGCGTCTGGTCGAGCTCGTCGAAGCTGTCCTGCAGTGCGTCTTCCAGGGCGTCGCGCGCCGCCATCAGCCACTCGGGCTCACGGCCCTCAGTGCCGATCGGCTGCAGCTCAAACACGGCGCCCACCGAGCGATTGTCGTCGAGGAGAAAACACTGCTCGTCCTCAAGGTATTCGACCCAGGGCAAGTGGTCGGTGAAACTGGGATTGTGTGCGTACTGGGCCGCCTCATCGGCAAGGGTGGCGCGCCGACGTTGCGCCGCGCGCCAGGGTTTCCAGCGCGGCAGCTCGCGATTCGCGTCATCGACCATCACAGATCTTCCAGTCGCTCRCCGGGCAGCGCGTACTGGACCTTCTCGTACAGCGGGAACACGGTCGAGTAGCCAGGCACCGGCGTCTGCTGGGTGCCGGCCAGGTGCGGATAGACATACATCACCAGGTCGGGGTTGGGCAGGCGCGGGAACTGGTTGCGGATCTCGTTGGCGGCCGTGCGGGTGTAAGCACTCTGATCGCTGATCAGCCGCTCCGGATCGAGCATCGGCCTGCGCAGTTCGCCGCGGACCTCCTGCAACTGTTGCTGAGTGCCAACCGAGTCACTGTTGTTCCAGATGTCCAGCATGGTTTGATCGCCATGAGGCAGCATTTCATCTTTGCTGGTGGAGCAACCGGCCAAGTGCAGGCTGAGCAGCAGGCTAATCCAGATCCAGTACCGAAACGGATGGGCTTTCATGATTCACTCTCCGGCCTTTGGGTTCGTAATCGATGCTGATTTCATGGTCCAGGTGCAAGGCCACCTTGGCCCCGGGTGGGACGTAGATGGCCGCGAAGGCTTCACCGTAGAGCTTGTTGATCCATTCACGGATGTCGCCAATGCCACCACTGATGACCGAGTTCAACGCGCTGTTGCCGCTGTTCTGGGTCAGGCCCAGGTTGCCGCTGGCCGAGTTGATGAATGAGGTGTTGGTCTGCTCACTGCCCAGGGCCGCGGCGAAGCCGGCACCGGCCGCAGTGATCAGGCTTTGGCTCCCCAGGTACTGCTGGGCATTGGAGCGGCGTTCGCCGGAAATACAGGGAATGCCGTAGGGGTCGGAGATGTACCCTAAGCCGCCCCGGATCTTCTCGGTGCCCGAGGTCTGGGCGCTGCTGCGATTACGGCTGACGACTTTTTGCGGCTGCGGCACCGTGCGAACGGTGCCGTCGCTGAAGACAAAGGTGATCGACTCGACCTGGCCGCGCACGCAAGACAACGTCCAGTCGCCCGCGGCAGTGCCACTCATGACCGCGCCAACCACGTCGGGCAGGTCGATGCCGTTGGCGGTGAGGTTGTCCGGCCCCACCAGCACCTTGAACGGATAGGGGTCGTTCACCGTGCCATCCACCGGTACCCGGCCAATCAAGGCGCTCATGGCGATGGAGCCCATCAGCGTGGAGTTTTCGGGAATGGTGTAGACGGGCCTGGCCCCTTCAGTGCGATCCTGGTCGTTTTCCAGGTCGCGCTCGCCCTTGGTAACGGCACGTAAGTGGTCCTGCCCACGGTCGATCGCGTTGTTGTCCAGACCGTGCAGGTCCTTGAATTTCGACGTGAGTGTCGACAGCGGCCCACCGGATTTCGTGGCATCCTCTTGCCTGGCGCGCGCATTTGACGGTTCGATCCACTGCACCGCGTCAGCCGATGCTTGCGCGTCTGAAAATTGCTGCTCGTCACCTGGCTCGAGACCAAAGCCCGCGGGCAAATCCGACTTTGCTGCGGGCTTGCCGGTGAGCTGGTCCTTGAGCCTGGACAGCAGCCCCTGGGTCTCGCGGTGCTGCTGCTCGGCCTTCTGCCGGGCATCATTGGCCTGCTGGCGCTGTTCGCTGACCTGCTGGGTGACGCTGCTCAACGTGCTCTGGATGCGGCTGTCGATATTGCCTTCACGCGTGCGCAGCCGGGTGTTCTCGCTCTGCAGGCCATCGTTACCCTTCTTCAACGACAGCATCTCGTTGCGCATCGCCTTGACCTGTCCAATCAGCGTGGCCACGGTGTCGCGCGGGGTGTCGCCCGCGATGCCGAGAGCCTTTGCCTGTTCCGGACTGAGCGTTGCCTTGTCGGGATCATGAGCGGGCTGGCCAGTGGGTACGGCCACCCAGGATTTGCCGATGATCAGTACGATCCCCAGCAGGACGCCGGGCACCAGCCATTTCAGCAGGCTGTTAGCTTTCATGATCGGCAGCCTCCGGTGCTGGCGGGGGCAGTAGCAGCGCGTGCTTCAGGTCGCCGCCGCGAGTGACGAGGTAGGCCACGGTGGTGTCTTCAGGCGTGCCGGCACGGCCGAGGTCTGCGTGCTGGAACGTCGCGGCGTACAACGTGGCCTGCAGATGACGCGGGTCCAGCGAGACCTTGCCGGGGCCCCGGTTCACGATCTTTACCGCTGTCACCCAATAGTCGCCCAGCCTCCAGGCGGCGAGCGCCTTGATCGATACGCGCTCGGTGGGCAGCAACGTGTTGAATGCAGTGGCGTCAATCAGCGGCATCCGGCGGACACCGGGCAGTGGCGTCACGGTTCGCAGTGGTGCATAGAGGTTCTGCGCCGCATAGCGGGTGAGCACCACCGGAACCGGCGTCGCGGCAGGTGCTGCGTCCTTCGCGGGTTCCACGTCCGGCGCCTGAGCCTGGGCCACGATTTTGACCGGCTCCAGCGCCACGCTGCCGTCGAGCGCTTCGATGTCGATCAGTATGATGTCCCCGGACTTCACCGACTGCAGCTGCAGTCGCGTAGGGGGAAGGGCTTCCGCGGCGCGCAGGTACACGGTTCCGCCCACGGACTGCACGCGCAGCTTGCTGGCGATTGCACTCGGCAACCCGACGCGGACATCTTCATCCAGCATCAGGATGCGTTCCTGGCCAACGGTGAGCGGGACGGCCAGYGGCAGGCGGTCCCAGTATTTGATCTCGACGGCGCCTGCGGTTGAGCACCAACCGGCAACCGACACCAGGATCAGAATCAAGACACGCATCATCACGCACCTCCGGGCAGTGTCAACTTTTGCGGTGTGCCTTCGTAGCAGTCCAGGGCCAGGCCCCACTTGTTGTGCTCAGGGTCGACATCGAAACGCACCACGCGCAGCGGATAACGCACCACCACTCTTTTCACCGGCTCGGCGGCGTAGTACTCGTCGGCATTGAGGTCGAGCTTGACCAGCCAGCTGCGTGCATCCAGCTGCTTTACCCGCAAATTGGGATCGTCGCTGTAGCCACGGCCCAGCACTTCGTACACACCGCGCACCCGGCCTCGTAGCTCGCCCGCCGCCTTGCGGTACTCGAAATCGCCGTCGAAGAAGGTTTTGCACGCCGGGGTGAGGTAGGGTTGCAGGGCGAAGATGGCGCGGTGGTAATCAGCCTCACCATCGGAGGGCCAACGGTTGAGTTGACCGAAGATGTACAGGGCGAAGGCATAGATGTTTTCGGGCGGCACATCCCACCATTTTCGCGTGCTCCCGGAGCGCAGATCGGGTGGCACGTGGACGGTCAGTTCAGACGGGGCCGACTGCCAGCCGTACCAGAGCCCGGCGCACAGCACTGCCAGGATCGCCACAGCTAGGCGCAGGCTGAGGATATGCGCCTGCTGCGCATCTACCTTATTACGGAAGCGGCTCATGCGGCGGTCCTCACATGCCGACGCGTACGTCGGACGGTCCACGGACCGGAGTGCAGGATCAACTGGTTGGTGMCGATGCCCCAGTGCACCGCCAACTGCCACTGCAGGCGCCGGTACAGCCAGGTTTCKGGGCGGGCGCGCTTCGCCCGGCGCAGCAGCTTGCCGCCGCCGAGCAGCACCAACGCCATGCACAGGAACATGCAGGTGGGGAGGGTGGCGATGGAGGCGGTCGCTACCGCCAGCGGCGCACCGAGGATCAAGCCCAGCGTGGCGCCGACCATCAGCGCGACCCACATTTCGTCGTTGGTGAGGCCACGGAGGACGGCCGGGTCACGGTTGAGGCGCTCCGGCAGGAAGGTCAACGTGCCGTCAGGCAGGGTTGGAGGGGTATCGGACATGATGACCTCACAAAATCGTGGCGGCTTTGGTCAAGAACCACAGGATCACCACTACCAGCAGTGCGCCGACACCGACTACGGCGCCGAGGTCCTTCCAGGTTTTGCGCTGGTTCTGTACGTCGGCGTAGACGGTGAGCGAATGCCAGGCCACGCCCAGGAACGCAAGGGTGGCGATCAGCAGCCCGAGCAGGATGCCGCCGTCGTAGGCGTAGTTCTTGATGGTGTCGATCAGTCCCGAACCTTCGCCGCGGGAAGGCGCTTCCATGGTCGGTAGATCAGCCCAGACCAGGGTCGAGCTCAGCAGAACTAGACCGCCGAGCAGGGCCTTCAAACAGGTTTCCCGCAGAAAAGCGAGCGAGCGGTGACAGCGACGGGAGAGGTTCATGGCAAATCTCCTGGTTTACGACAGCATGAAAAACATCAGCACGATCAGGGTGAGGGCAAGGCGCAGCGTGCTGCCGCCGAGCGACCCGAAGTTGATATTGCCGGCCGCCCAACCGCGGTAGCCGGTCCACAAGGCCCAGGCGCACCAGAGCAGTGCCAGCATCAGAACCGAGGAGCGCCACAACACCGAACTGAGCTGCGGGGTAAACCCGGAAACGGCGGAGAACGCGGCGAGTTGGGCGTCAGTCATGCTCATCGGAAGGGCTCACCTGAGGTGCCTCAGCGCGATAATTACCGATCAGCTCGACCAGGTCGGCCGGCTGCGCCCGTGAGGGCGAAAGGTAATTTTTGATGCCGTGCCGCACGCGTTCGAGGTCCGCTGCGACCCTGGGGTAGTCGAAGTGATAGCGAGCCCCATCGGCATCAGGCTGACTACTGCGCGCGCGTTCTGCCAACTGTTCGATGACAGTGATCTGCCGCTGCATGAGGCCAAGGTCCGAGCGCTCGCGAACGTCTTGAGCAGCGACGCTGAGCGGTACCAAGCAGGCAAGTAGCAGCGAATGAATTGAAGGTGTCATGGGGAAATCCAGCCGAGAATCTGGCATTCACCCTGATGTCTCAGGTAGGTTTTGGCATGAACTAAAGGGATCTTCGGGCCTTCACTTTAGAAAAACCAAGCAAAGGATCGGTATCGTCGTATTCCAGGAACACCTGTGATGTTCAAGCCTTGCGCTTAGAGGGGTGCGATTTATATCTTCATTGGATACGAAATATTGGACTTAGCTAGCACTATGTTCGTTGGTTTAGCGGTGAAGCCAGGAGCGTAACGGCCGGCTTTCCTTCAAATGCAGCAATCGCTCCACCTGAGACAGGCTTTGAGCGGCTAGAGCTTCATTTGGTGATGATGAGTGGTGCTCAACTGAAAAAATCCTGCCAGAAAATTGCTCGCCCTCTACGCTCACTGACCGCAACGGTGGAAAGCAGCTATCGGCCGATTCATTTGAAAAAAGTGATCAGATCGCCTCAAAAAGTGGCACATTGCTATTGAAGTCGTGTTCTCGAACCCTCACTTGGTGGAGGACACCTTAATACTCGGTCAGGGATTAGAGCGATAAAATGCCTACAGCCTTATCAGCATCGTCAAACAGCATCACACCGCCGGCCGCAACCAATTTTAGCGACCAGGAGCTGGCCACTTGGTTGGAAGGATGCCTTGCTCAAAAGCATCGCGTCGCTTATGTCACTGCAGGGTACGTCTGCAAATTCGTTGATCTCGATGAAGCGAGTCTCACCTTGCACCCCGCGGATCCGGGAGCAAAAGCCAAAGCAAATCTAAAAAAGCTAGCTACCAAGAACTTACTTTCCACTGTGGACATGAGCCAGGCGGCACTAACTGATGCCCTCACCGTTGACAGCGCTTGGGCATTTATACCAGTGCAAAGTAAACCCCAAGTGGATCATTTCATCGCGACCCGCGATGGGATGCTCGGTAGAACCACTGGAAGGGGGCAAGATATCTCCGAAAGAACGGCGCAAAAGGTTTGGGCTGATGCAGGCGCAAGATGCATGTTCGAAGGCTGTGCGCATGACCTGTCAGAGATTGCCCTTTGGACCAGCGCTGCACGAGTCGGGTATTTGGCACACATCGTTGCATCGGACCCTGAAGGCCCTCGGGGTAGTCAGGCTGATTCTCACCGACTCTCCAATGTTGTCGAAAACATCATGTTGATGTGTGATGAGCACCATCGTCTGATTGATTCTTTTGCACCTCAGTTCTACACCGCAGAAATCCTGAACGACATGCGCAAATCCCACCGGGATATCGTACACAACTATTTGAATTCATTGGCATTCCAGCGTACAAAAGCGGTGACTCTGCACGCGAATCTGGCGAACGTACCGACCTACTTTCACGACTCCGAATTGATTGAAGC
>NZ_JBFUIC010000029.1:0-35752 GCF_056402075.1 Pseudomonas sp. P4_C3 | reverse complement strand
ACCCATGGTCGGTGAGCGTCATGTCTCGGAGCAGGAGCGTAAAGCCTTTGCGAGCCGGGCAGCCCGCGTTATCTCCATGGCCGCCAACCAGTTCAACTTCGGGTTGCGTTCATACTACTTCGGCATGACCATGCTGGCCTGGTTCGTTAGTCCATGGCTGTTCATGTTGATGAGTGCCGGTGTGGTGTTCGTATTGTATCGCCGCGAGTTTCACTCCGACGTTCTCGACGTGATGGTCTATACCCCTACAGAGGCGCCATTGCCCGAGGTGAATAAAGAGGCGGCCTGATCGGGTACCCGCGTGCTGGCTATCCAGTGTGTTACTGGAAGGATCTGGCTCGGTAGCGCAGTCCGGTTTGGCTGGTGGGATTAATCTGTTCGCTGTTGTTGATGATTAGTCCAACCTTTCGAACGATTTTGCTCTAACCACTTTTTTCAAGACAAAAGAAAACCCGCACTTGGCGGGTTTTCTTTTGCCACTCTAAAAACCGTATTAGTTCTTAGGTGCTTCCGGAGCAGCCGGAGCAGCCGGAGTGGCCGGAGTGRCCGGAGCAGCCTGATCTTTGGCGGCTTCGGCGTTTTCTTTCGCCGCGTCGTTCACTTTATCCTGAGCTTCGTTCATTTTTTGCYGGGCTTGCTCAGCATGTTGGTTAGCATCTTGAGCTTTGTCCTCGGATTTTTTATCGCAGGCAGCGAGACCGAGGGAAGCGGTCAACATCAAGGCAATAGCTAAAGTCTTACGCATGGGGTGTTTCTCCTGATGAAAAGCATCTACTGGCATTAAGAGCCCAGGCATCAGGGTTAAGTTCCTTAAGTCTTTCAGATATATAAGTTTGTTCTAGTGCGGAACTTTTACCCGGACCGCCACCGCACAGTACGGACATAAACAAGAGTTTTTATCAAATGGCCGAAAACCCCGTTTTTGAGCGTGCGATGCGCTTTCTGTCGGCGCTGCGACATTGTCAGGTACTTGGACTAAGCGTTCACAGCGCCAGCAGCGAAGGGCTGACGATTATGCTGCCGTATAGCCCGCAGATCGTCGGCAATCCGCAAACCGGCGTGATTCATGGCGGGGCGCTGACCTCGCTGATGGACACCGCCTGTGGCATGGCGACGCTCTGCGTGCTCCCGGAATTCGAGGTCTGCCCGACCCTCGACCTGCGCATCGACTACATGCACGCCGCCGAGCCACATAAAGATGTCTACGGCTTTGCCCAGTGCTATCGGRTCACCACCGATGTGATTTTTGCCCGTGGCTTCGCCTATCAGGATGACCCTGGGCAACCGATTGCCCATGTGATGGGCACTTTCATGCGCATGGGCAAGGGAATCAAGGGCATCAAGGGCTTTGGTGGCGCGGTTGCCGGAGGTGCGCAATGAGCGAGTCGCTGAAGGACCAATTGCAAAAGGCCCACGAGCAGGGCGATTACGCCTCGCTGCTGGATTTGATTCCCTATGCCCGGCTGATCGGCGTCGAATGTTCACGGGTGGGAGATGAGTTGCTGTTCAAGCTGCCAGCGAACAAGGACAACATCGGTAACCCTTTGTTGCCGGCGATTCATGGCGGTGTGATCGCCGGTTTCATGGAGTTGGCCGCGGCGCTGCACCTGTTGGTGTTTACCGGATCGCCCGGGGTACCGAAGATCATCGACTTCTCCCTGGATTACCTGCGAGCCGGGCAGTTTCGCGATACCTGGGCCCGATGCCAGGTCTGGCGCCAGGGTCGCCGGGTCGCCAATGTGGCGATTACCGCCTGGCAAAGCACCGAAGCCGAGCCCATTGCCACGGCCCGTGCACATTTCAAACTCGAAGAGCCCTTGAAATCCTGAACGGTGCCCCAAACTCTGAGGACAACCCGCCGTCGACCCTCTAGGTCGCGGCTTATGCCATCTGATTGGAGTTTGATGACCATGAGTGTGGAAACTCAAAAGGAAACCCTGGGCTTCCAGACCGAGGTAAAGCAGCTGCTGCACCTCATGATCCATTCGTTGTATTCCAACAAGGAAATTTTCCTTCGCGAATTGATCTCGAACGCCTCTGACGCTGTCGACAAATTACGTTTCGAAGCCCTGGCCAAGCCAGAGCTGCTGGAAGGTGGCGCCGAACTGAAAATCCGCGTGAGCTTCGACAAGGACGCTAAAACCGTCACCCTCGAAGACAACGGTATCGGCATGAGCCGCGAAGACGCGATCACCCACCTGGGTACCATCGCCAAGTCCGGCACCGCCGATTTCATGAAGCACCTGAGCGGCGACCAGAAGAAAGATTCGCACCTGATCGGCCAGTTCGGTGTCGGTTTTTACTCTGCATTCATCGTCGCTGACAAAGTCGATGTGTACAGCCGTCGTGCCGGCAGCGTTGCCGGCGAAGGCGTGCACTGGTCGTCCAAGGGCGAAGGTGACTTCGAAGTTGCGACCATCGACAAGGCCGAACGCGGCACTCGCATCGTCCTGCACCTGAAATCCGGTGAAGACGAGTTCGCCGATGGCTGGCGCCTGCGCAACATCATCAAGAAGTACTCCGACCACATCGCCTTGCCGATCGAGCTGCCGAAAGAAGTGGCAGCCGCCGAAGGCGAAGAGCAACCGGCCGTTGAATGGGAAACCGTCAACCGCGCCAGCGCCCTGTGGACCCGTCCGCGTACCGAGATCAAGGACGAGGAATACCAGGAGTTCTACAAGCACATCGCTCACGACTTCGAAAACCCGCTGAGCTGGAGCCATAACAAGGTCGAAGGCAAGCTGGAATACAGCTCGCTGCTGTACGTGCCGGCCCGCGCTCCGTTCGATCTGTACCAGCGTGAAGCGCCGAAAGGCCTGAAACTGTACGTACAGCGCGTGTTCGTCATGGATCAGGCCGAGTCCTTCCTGCCGTTGTATCTGCGCTTCATCAAAGGCGTGGTCGATTCCAACGACCTGTCGCTGAACGTGTCGCGGGAAATCCTGCAGAAAGACCCGATCATCGATTCCATGAAGTCGGCGCTGACCAAGCGCGTTCTGGACATGCTGGAAAAACTGGCGAAGAACGAGCCAGAGCAATACAAGGGCTTCTGGAAAAACTTCGGTCAGGTCATGAAAGAAGGCCCGGCAGAAGATTTCGCCAACAAGGAAAAAATCGCCGGCCTGCTGCGTTTCGCATCGACCCATGGCGACGATGGCGAACAGGTTGTTGGCCTGGCCGAGTACCTGGCGCGCGCCAAGGAAGGTCAGGACAAGATCTACTACCTGACCGGCGAAACCTACGCGCAGGTCAAAAACAGCCCGCACCTGGAAGTCTTCCGCAAGAAAGGCATCGAAGTGCTGCTGTTGACCGACCGCATCGACGAGTGGTTGATGAGCTACCTCAGCGACTTCGACGGCAAGAGCTTCGTCGACGTGGCGCGCGGTGACCTGGACCTGGGCAACCTGGACTCGGAAGAGGACAAGAAAGCCGCGGAAGAAGTCGCCAAGTCCAAAGAAGGTCTGGTCGAGCGTTTGAAGACCGCGCTGGGTGAATCCGTTGCTGAAGTGCGGGTTTCCCACCGCCTGACCGATTCCCCGGCGATCCTGGCCATCGGCGAGCAGGACCTGGGCTTGCAGATGCGCCAGATCCTGGAAGCCAGCGGCCAGAAGGTTCCGGATTCGAAGCCGATCTTCGAATTCAACCCGGCGCACCCGCTGATCGAGAAGCTCGACAACGAGCAGAGCGACGAGCGCTTCGGCGACCTGTCGCACATCCTCTTCGATCAGGCGGCGCTGGCGGCCGGCGACAGTTTGAAAGATCCGGCGGCTTATGTGCGCCGTCTGAACAAACTGTTGGTCGAACTATCGGCTTGATTGTGTTGCAGAAAACCCGCTTCGGCGGGTTTTTTCATTCCGGTGCTATAACATCAGGAGTCAGAAATGAGCCAAATCACTGTACGTTCCGTTGCCTATCAGATTGACGGCCAGGCTTACGAAAGCCGTCTGGCCTTCGATGCCGACCATAAAGGCCCGCGCCCGGGCTTGTTGATGGCGCCGAACTGGATGGGCGTCGGCGCCGGTGCCGAGGGGATCGCCAAGTCGGTGGCGGCCAACGGCTACGTTGTGCTGGTCGCCGACCTTTACGGTCAATCAGTTCGTCCGACGAACAATGACGAGGCGGGCGCGGCAATGATGCCGTTGAAGAATGACCGTGCGTTGCTGCGCAAGCGCATGCAGGTGGCGTTCGAACAGCTGCAAAGCCAGGGTGAAGTGGCTGTCGATACTTCGAAACTGGCCACTTTCGGTTTCTGCTTCGGCGGTTGCTGCGCCCTGGAGTTTGCCCGTACCGGCGCGCCGGTGAAGGCCGCGGTATCGTTCCACGGCACGCTGGACACACCGAATCCGGTCGATGCGAAAAACATCAAGGGTAAGGTCCTGGTGCTGCACGGTGCTTCCGATCCATTGGTGCCGAAAGAGCAGTTGCCGGCGTTCGAAGATGAAATGAACGCGGCGGGTGTGGACTGGCAGTTGCTGAGCTATGGCGGTGCGTTCCACTCGTTCACCGACCCGCACGCCAAGGTGCCGGGCATGATGATGTATGACGCGAAGGTAGCTGCCCGGGCGTTCACGTCGATGCATAACTTGCTGGATGAAGTGTTCAAGGGTTGATTGCTGGTTTCAGTTCTGGTTAGCCGGTGACTCTATCGGCCCAATCGCGAGCAAGCTCGCTCCCACAGGGGAAATGTGTCGTGTGCAATTCCTGTGACCGACGCGGTCAACTGTGGGAGCGAGCTTGCTCGCGATAGCGGCATAACTGGCGCTGAAAGTTTCAGGGCAACTCGATCCGCTCGCTTTCCCCCGGTACCGTCGGCCAATCCCCGGCCGCCCAACGCCGGCGTGCTTCATCAATCGCCGCCGGATCGCTCGCGACAAAATTCCAGTTGATCCGCCGTGGCCCATCCAGCGGAGCACCGCCAAACAACACGGCGTGACTGTCGCTTTCAGCAAACAGGGTCATCTCTTCCCCGGCAGGCAGTACCACCAGCGAATGCGGCTCCAGCGGCTCGCCATCCAGTTGCACCTCGCCGCTCAACACATACAGCGCACGTTCTTCATGCTCGGTGGGGATCAGTAATGTCGTCGCCGTTTGCAGGTGCAGTTCCGCGTACAGCGTAGGAGAAAGCACCGGCACTGGTGATTCCAGGCAAAAGCCCGACCCGGCAATCATGCGGATCTTCACCCCCAGGTTTTCGCTGACCGGCAAAGTCGACGCCGGATGGTGACTGTAATGCCCCGGACCTTGCTCTTTGTCCTTGGGCGAAGCCAGCCAGATCTGCAAGCCGTGCATCGTGAAGCCGCTTTCTTTCAGGGCCTCAGGCGTGCGTTCGACGTGGGCGATGGCGCTACCGGCCGTCATCCAGCTGACATCGCCAGTCCCGACCACTTGATCGGAACCGAGGCTGTCCTTGTGCTGGATTTGCCCCTGGAACAAGTAGGTGAGGGTAGACAGGCCAATGTGCGGATGCTGGCGGATGTTCATGCCTTTGCCCGGCGGATAACGGGTTTCCAGCATGTGGTCGAAAAACACGAATGGCCCGACGTTGCGGCACTTGGCCGATGGCAACGGGCGGAGAATCGGCTGGCCTTCGACATCTTCGGTGCGGGGGCGGATCACGAGCGGAGTGTTCATGGTGCGTTCCAGGCTGAGCGGGTGATGCGTTCGAGCATAACCCGCTTGCGCAGCCCTTGCCGCTATTGGCTGAACGCGCCTTCGGACAAATGCGTTTCGATGCTTACTTCAGACGTGGTCATCAGCTTGTGAATCGGGCAGCGATCGGCCACGCGATGCAGTTCTTCACGCTGGGCGTCGGTGAGTACGCCCTTGAGGGTCAGTTTGACGTGCAGCGCGTATTGGCCTTTCTGTTCCTGACTGTTGTCGCGCTTGACCTCCACGCCGACACCGGTCAGCGGGATGTCCTTCTTCCTGGCATACAGCTTCAGGGTCAGGGCCTTGCAGGCGCCTAGCGCGGCATCGAAATAATCGTGCGGTTCCGGCGCAGAGCCATCACCGCCGGCCGTGACGGGCACGTCGGCGAAGAGTTCGTGGTCATCGATTTGTACGCTGTGGCGAAAACCTTCGGCGCAGACAGTGTTGACGGTGACAGTCATGGAAACCTCGCAGGTATCAGGGAAACTCATTCGATCAAAAAAGACCTTGAAGGTATAGAACCATTGCGCTTGTCGGGTGTTCCAATTTTCGAACCCACAAAAAAGCCCCGCGATTGCGGGGCTTCATGGTACCGATCCGGATCAGCTGCCTTTGACAGTCTTGCCGTTGACCGTGCCGTCCAGGAGCATGATGTTGTACTCCTTGCCGTCGGTTTCGACCTGTTGCAGGCGGACCAGCAGGTAATCCCAGTCCTTGGCGAACCACATCACGGTGATGCGCTTGTTTTGTGTCGGGTCGCGTACTCGTTCAACCTTGATCGCATCGATCTTGCCGGCCTTGGTGTCGACTTTTTCAGTGCCCAGCACGCGGAAGTCATAGGTGTCGACTTCATTGCCGTCGACCACCTGATAGCTCATGCTTTTCTTGCCTGCGGCAACGTCTTGCTGCAAGGCCAACTGGTAGGTGGATTTGTCGAGCATGCCGCGGTTCAGCGCAACCTTGACCGCGTCGCCGCGATCGGTGCCGGTGATCACTTTGGTGTTCCAGTCGAAATCCAGATCCRATTTCTTGGCCTTGCCCAAACCGCCACGTTCAAAGTGGTAAGACTCTGGAAGAAGCGTGTCCTTGTCCGGGGTCAGGGTGCTTTCCTCGGACAGGCTGGCGATCATCATCGACGCCTTGAAACTGAGCYTCCATTTGCCGTTGCTGGTTTTTTCGAGGCTGCGCTCGGCAGTGCCGCTCATGGGCAGCTGTTTCCAGTCGGCGGTGTAGCTGGCGGAGAAGGGTTGAAGGTCTGCCGCCTGGGCGAAGGGCAAGGCGAGCAGAGCGCAAGCGAAGAGCAGGGCGCGACGCATAAAATCTCCTAGTTTCGAATCAAGTGGCCGCTGGCCGCGAGTAGCTGTCCATCCAGTAAAGCACCTTGCTCGTCGAGGGTCAGACGACCTTCGGCAAACCAGCGTACGGCCATCGGGTAGATCAGGTGTTCCTGAACATGGACCCGCTGCGCCAGAATCTGCGGCGAATCCTGTAACTCTACCGGTATTACAGCCTGTACGACCAGTGGTCCGCCATCGAGTTCCTCGGTGACGAAGTGCACGGAGCAGCCGTGCTCGGTGTCGCCGGCCTCCAGTGCGCGCTGATGAGTGTGTAACCCTTTGTATTTGGGTAGCAGCGAAGGATGGATATTGAGCAGGCGACCCTGATAGTGGCGTACGAAGCCAGCGCTGAGAATGCGCATGAATCCGGCCAGTACCACGAGTTCGGGGTTGAAGGCGTCGATCAGTTCGATCAGCGCGGCGTCGAAGGCCTCGCGACCTTCGAAAGCCTTGTGATCCAGGGTGCGGGTATCGATACCCGCGTCCCTGGCGCGTTGCAGGCCGTAGGCGTCGGCGCGGTTGGAAATCACCGCAGCGATGCGGACCGGGCTGTCGCCGGTCCGCGTGCTGTCGATCAGGGCCTGCAAGTTACTGCCGGTGCCGGACAACAGCACCACCACATCACAGGTTTTAGGCATTAGTGTGCCTTAAGGTTCTTCAGTTCGACCTGAGCCGCGCCTTCGGCAGCGGTGGCGATCTGGCCGATGACCCAAGGCTGCTCGCCCGCTTCGCGCAGAACGTTCAGGGCGGCTTCAACGTGCTCCTGAGCCACGCAGATGACCATGCCCACGCCGCAGTTCAGCACGCGGTGCATTTCGTTCTCGTCAACGTTGCCTTTCTCTTGCAGCCAGTCGAACACTGCCGGGCGGTTCCAGCTGGCCACGTCAACCACGGCTTGCGCGCCTTTTGGCAGAACGCGCGGAATGTTGTCCAGCAGGCCGCCACCGGTGATGTGGGCCATGGCTTTGACAGCGCCGGTTTCCTTGATCAGCTTGAGCAGCGGCTTCACGTAGATACGGGTCGGGGCCATCAGCAGGTCGGTCAGCGGCTTGCCGTCGAGCTGGATGTTTTCGATGTCGGCGCCGGACACTTCGATGATCTTGCGGATCAGCGAGTAGCCGTTGGAGTGCGGGCCGGAAGACGGCAGGGCGAGCAGGGCATCGCCAGCAGCAACCTTGGAGCCGTCGATGATTTCGGATTTTTCCACGACGCCGACGCAGAAACCGGCCAGGTCGTAGTCTTCGCCTTCGTACATGCCCGGCATTTCAGCGGTTTCGCCGCCGACCAGGGAGCAACCCGACAGTTCGCAGCCAGCGCCGATACCGGTCACAACCTGGGCAGCGGTGTCGACGTTCAGTTTGCCAGTGGCGTAGTAGTCGAGGAAGAACAGCGGCTCGGCGCCACACACCACCAGGTCGTTGACGCACATGGCGACCAGGTCGATGCCGATGCTGTCGTGCTTGTTCAGGTTCAGGGCCAGGCGCAGCTTGGTGCCGACGCCGTCAGTACCGGAAACCAGCACCGGCTGCTTGTAGCCGGCCGGGATTTCGCAGAGGGCGCCGAAACCGCCCAGGCCGCCCATGACTTCCGGGCGCGCAGTGCGCTTGGCGACGCTCTTGATGCGTTCGACCAATGCTTCACCGGCGTCGATGTCTACACCGGCGTCCTTGTAGCTCAGGGAGGGTTGCTTGCTCATGATCCAGGCCTTTAGGGGGGGGATTTCTGGGTAACGACCGAGTCCGTCGGGAGCGCCGAAACTGCGTAGGCGAGAACCATGCGCGCTATTCGGACACTACCCGGCTGTTGCCGGTCTGCGAAGGCGCGCGATTTTATCAGGCTTGAGCCGCAGCGGCCATCCTCAGGCCGACAGCAGGGCCATATCCGTTCAAAAAAAACCGTTGATGCGCGTTGTCGGTGGCATCCTGCATGGCTGTATAAGGTATCGCGATTAACCGTCTATCGTTATGACAGTGCGAAAACTTACCCGGAGCGTGTGAATGTTTTGCGTCGGGCAACGGTCACAGTCTTGCTCGATCGTCTTCATGCGGTCTGTTCCAGCCGCTCTTGTCGTCAGGAATCTTCCATGCGTTTTTGTAAATTCTTGCTTGTGAGTTGTTTGTCAGTAGTCAGCCTGGTCAGTCACGCCGAAACCGTCAAAGGCCTTTACCAGGTGCGCGAGCCGGTGAATGGCCAATCGCCCGAGGAGCGCGACCAGGCGACCCAGCGTGCGTTGGACACCTTGGTGTTGCGCCTGACCGGCGACCCCAAGGCCGCTCAAAGTCCGGGGCTGGCAGCGATTCGCAAAGACCCGCAACAGATCATCAGCCAATACGGCTTTGAGGCGGGGCCGCCGGAAGTCCTGAAAGTCGATTTCGATCCGGGCACCACCGAGCAGGCCTTGCGCCGCGCCGGCCTGGCGATGTGGGGGGGCAATCGGCCGTCGATCCTCGGCTGGTGGTTGAATGACTCCACCRAGGGTTCAAGCCTGGTGGGCGACGGTCAGGCCAGCGCGGCGCCGCTGCGTCGGGCGGCCCAGCACCGTGGCTTGCCATTGCGCTTGCCGTTGGCGGACTTGAATGAGCAGATCGTCGCGACCGCGCCGAATCTGGAGGGCGCAGATCCCGCGCCTTTGCAAGCGGCATCGGAACGCTACAACGCCGACGCCCTGCTCGCGGTACACGCCAAGGAAGAGGGCGGGCAGTGGCAAGCCAAGTGGCAATTGTGGCTGGGGGATAAAAAAGAGGCGGGTAGCGTGCAAGGCGCCGATCAGGCCGCCGTGGCCGATGCGGTGATGCTGGCGGTCAACGAGCGCCTGGCGCCGCGGTTTGTTGCCAAGGCCGGTGCTTCGAGTGAGCAATTGCTGGAGGTGCAAGGCATGAATCTTGAGCACTACGCGTCCCTTGGGCGCTTGCTGGAGCCATTTGGCGGGCGTGTGCAAAGTGTCGACGGCGACCGGATTGTCTATAGGGTCAATGGCAGCGCCGATCAGCTGCGTGCACAACTGTCGCTGGCGAGGCTGCAGGAAGCGCCTGCGGGTCAGGCACCGGCCCCGGCAGTGCCGGCTCAGCCTGCCGCCGGTGGTGCGGTGCCTGCCCCAGCGCCAGCCCCGACACCACAACTGCGTTATCGCTGGTAGTTTTTCTTTCTTTATATAGAAGCAATGGAGTGGTTCATGGCCGATACGCGGCGTTGGTTCTGGCTCGGTGGGGTGGTCCTGCTTTGTGCGTTTGTCTGGTTGTTGCATCCGATCCTGACGCCATTCCTGGTGGCGCTGCTGTTGGCCTACCTGTTCGACCCGCTGGTGGATCGGCTGGAGAAGGCAGGCCTGTCTCGAACCTGGGGCGTCGTGGCGGTGTTTGCCCTGTTTACATTGATCTTCACCGCGCTGCTGCTGGTATTGGTGCCGTTGCTCGCCAGGCAGTTGTTTCGTTTGTATGAGCTGGCCCCGCAGATGCTCGACTGGCTACAGCACACGGCGTTGCCCTGGGCGCAATCGAAGTTTGGCTTGTCGGAAGGTTTCTGGAAGTTCGACAAGCTCAAGGCCGCCATCAGCGAGCATATGAGCCAAACCACCGATATTGTCGGCGTGGTGCTGAGTCATGCCACTGCCTCGGGGTTGGCGTTGATTGGCTGGCTGGCGAATCTGGTGTTGATTCCGGTGGTGAGCTTCTACTTGTTGCGGGATTGGGACCTGATGATGGCCAAGATCCGCAGCCTGCTGCCCCGTGATCGTGAAGCGCGCGCGGTATCCCTGGCGGGTGAATGCCATGAAGTGCTCGGCGCGTTCGTTCGCGGACAGTTGCTGGTGATGGTGGCCTTGGGTGTGATCTACGCAGCGGGCCTGATGCTGGTTGGGCTGGAACTGGGCTTGTTGATTGGCCTGATTGCCGGTCTGGCGGCGATCGTGCCGTACATGGGGTTTATCATCGGCATTGGCGCGGCGCTGCTTGCGGGGTTGTTCCAGTTCGGTGGTGATCTTTACCCGATGCTCGGCATTGTCGCGGTGTTCATGGTCGGCCAGGCGCTGGAGGGTATGGTGCTGACGCCGTTGCTGGTTGGTGACCGGATTGGCCTGCACCCGGTGGCGGTGATTTTCTCGATTCTGGCCGGTGGTGAGCTGTTTGGCTTTACCGGTGTGCTATTGGCATTGCCGGTCGCGGCGGTGATCATGGTGCTGGTGCGTCATGTGCATGATTTGTATAAGGATTCTGAAATCTACGGGAGTGTCGACGAGCCGGAGTGGTAAGGGGCGTCGATGGTTGATGGCGGGTTGCCCGGGTTCATGCCGGATCAGCCTGCTTGCATCGCGCGACTGTCACATGCACCGCCAAAGAAACTGTCATAAAACCGGTGCATTAACGCAAACCTTTGATTTTGCTTGTTGTCTGTCGCATTGTGCGACCCGGCTCACGGGTATAAACTTCGCAAACTTTACACAGAGGCCACTAACGGTTCCTTTGGAACTGTTCAGTCAGGATGAAACCGATTCAGCTGCCCCTAGGTGTGCGTCTGCGTGACGACGCCACCTTTATCAATTACTACCCAGGCGCCAATGCCGCTGCACTCGGCTATGTCGAGCGGCTGTGCGAAGCCGACGCCGGCTGGACCGAGAGCCTGATATACCTTTGGGGCAAGGATGGGGTAGGGCGTACGCATCTGTTGCAGGCCGCCTGCCTGCGCTTCGAGCAATTGGGGGAACCTGCGGTCTATCTGCCGCTGGCCGAGTTGCTCGATCGCGGTATTGAAATTCTCGACAACCTTGAACAGTACGAGCTGGTCTGTCTCGATGACCTGCAGGCGGTTGCCGGCAAGGCGGACTGGGAAGAGGCGCTGTTCCATCTGTTCAATCGCTTGCGCGACAGTGGCCGACGCTTGCTGATTGCCGCGTCGACATCCCCCCGTGAGTTGCCGGTGAAGCTGGCGGATCTCAAGTCGCGCCTGACCCTGGCCTTGATCTTCCAGATGCGCCCGCTGTCCGATGAGGACAAATTGCGTGCCCTGCAATTGCGCGCATCCCGTCGCGGGCTGCATCTGACCGATGAAGTCGGGCATTTCATTTTGACTCGCGGTACCCGCAGCATGAGTGCGCTGTTCGAGCTGCTCGAGCGTCTCGATCAGGCCTCCCTCCAGGCTCAGCGCAAGCTGACAATCCCGTTTTTGAAAGAAACCCTCGGCTGGTAAACCCGCTGAATCCGGGGCTTTTAGCCAGTTCGGCGAATTACAGGCACCAGAAACCCCGCTTTCCTGCCCGGTTGCAGGCTGCGCGTATGTTTAAAATGGGCTTAAGCGCTTAGATGTAAACGAGAAACGGATAAGTCACAAAAAGATCGATTGAATTTGCAAATGAGGATGATAGCGGGCATAGTCTCGGCTTCTTTACAACTATCAGCCACGGTCGTGCCCATGCTAAATCGCTTCGCACCCCTCGTGCCTCTCGCACTCGTTACCCTGTTGTTCGGTTGCGCTGCCCACACTCCGGTGTCCCAGCAAGCCCCGCAGCAACAGGTTCAAAACTCCGTTACTGCCCAGTCTTCCGCTTTCTTTCAGGAAGAGCTGGCGACCGAAAAAGAACTCGCAGACTTCGCTGGCGGCAAGTCCTACCAGCTTCCGGTCCTGGCCGACAGCATCCTCGAACGTGGCATGTCCCTGATCGGTACCCGTTACCGTTTCGGCGGTACTTCTGAAGCCGGCTTCGATTGCAGCGGTTTCATCGGTTACCTGTTCCGCGAAGAAGCGGGCATGAACCTGCCACGCTCCACCCGCGAAATGATCAACGTGGACGCTCCGCTGGTCTCGCGCAGCAAGCTTGAGCCGGGCGACCTGCTGTTCTTCGCAACCAACGGTCGTCGCGGTCGCGTCAGTCACGCCGGGATCTACCTGGGTGACAACCAGTTCATCCACTCCAGCAGCCGCCGTAGCGGTGGTGTGCGGATCGATAGCCTGGGTGACAGCTACTGGAGCAAGACCTTCATCGAAGCCAAGCGCGCCCTGGCGATGGCACCGAATGCGTCGCCAATCGTCACTGCACGTAAATAAGCGGACAATTTGTAAGGCGAACTTAAAGTCTTACTTGAAGTTTGCCATATAACCGCTAGAATCCTGATATATGAATGATGGCAAACCGCCTGCGTCACGCGCAGGCGGTTTTCTTTTCTGCATTCCCAGCAGAAAAAAGCCGCAGCCAGATCAGGATGCTCTGCTTATGACGACGTCGGCCCGCCTCGCAATCATGTTCTTCGCTGCGCTACTCAGCGCCTGCGCCAGTCGTACACCGCCACCTGCGCCGGTGGTTCGCGCTCCCATCGTATTTGGCTCCTCACAAGCTTTTTCGCCCGAAGCGGAAGACGTGCTGTTTCGCGCGCTCGGCCTTGTGGGCACGCCTTATCGCTGGGGTGGCAACACGCCGGATTCCGGATTTGATTGCAGCGGCCTGATCGGCTACGTGTATCGCGATGTCGCCGGTATTTCCTTGCCGCGCACCACTCGCGAGATGATCTCCATGCAAGCGGCGAATGTGGGCAAGGAAGGCCTGCAAACCGGTGACCTGATTTTCTTCGCCACCAGTGGCGGTTCCCAGGTCAGTCATGCCGGCATCTACGTGGGAGAAGGGCGCTTCGTCCACGCGCCGGCCACCGGCGGCACCGTGAAGCTCGACAGTCTGTCCAAGGCMTATTGGCAAAAAGCGTATCTGAGCGCCAAGCGTGTTCTGCAGCCTGAACACCTGGCGCGCAACCCGTAACATTCGGAGCTGCCGGTCATGACTGCTCGCACGCTCAATCTCGATGATGCCCTGTACCAATACTTGCTCGATGTCTCCCTGCGCGAAACGCCACTGCTCAAGCGCTTGCGCGATGAGACCCAGGCGCTGCCGATGGCACGTTGGCAGGTGGCTCCGGAGCAGGGGCAGTTTCTCGCTTTGCTGGTGAAACTGACGGGGGCCAGGCGCTTGCTCGAAGTCGGCACCTTTACCGGTTACAGCGCGCTGTGCATGGCGGCGGCATTGCCCGCTGACGGTTCGCTGATTTGCTGTGACATCCCCGGCGACTACAACGCCATCGCACGGCGCTACTGGCAAGAGGCGGGGCTCGCCGGGCGGATTGACCTGCGACTGGCTCCGGCGCTGGAAACCCTCGCCGAGCTTGAGCGACAAGGGCAGGGCGGGCAGTACGACCTGGTGTTCATCGATGCCGACAAGGCCAACTACCCGGCTTATCTGGAACACGCCCTGGGATTGCTGCGGGTCGGTGGGTTGGCGGTGTTCGATAACACCCTGTGGAGCGGGCGTGTGCTCGAGGCCAATCCCGAGAGTGCGGACACTCGCGCCATCCAGGCGCTCAACCTGGCCTTGAAAGACGATGTGCGGGTGGATCTGTCGTTGTTGCCGTTGGGTGATGGTTTGACCCTTTGCCGCAAAAGGTAAGCGCTGACTCCGATCCAATGTGGGAGCGAGCTTGCTCGCGATGGCGGTGGGTCAGGCAACATCAAAGTTGAATGTGCAGGCCTCATCGCGAGCAAGCTCGCTCCCACAGGTGGCTTGGCAGCCATTATTTAGCAGCCGACACCCGCCACACCTTGTTCCCCACATCATCGGCCACCAACAGGTCACCCTGCCGGTCGATCACCACGCCCACCGGGCGACCCATGGCTTCTTCCTTGTCGTTGAGGAATCCGGTAAGCACGCCAACCGGTTTTCCTGCAGGTTTGCCCGCACTGAACGGCACGAAAATCACTTTGTAGCCACTGTGTGGCTTGCGATTCCACGAGCCGTGCTGACCGATGAATGCCCCTTGGGTGAATGGCGCCGGCAGCTTGCTGTTTTCGGCGAAGGTCAGGCCCAGTGACGCCGTGTGCGGGCCGACGGCGTAGTCCGGGGCAATGGCCTTGGCCACCAGGTCCGGGTTCTGCGGCTCGACACGAACATCGACATGCTGGCCGTAGTAACTGAACGGCCAGCCATAGAACGCGCCGTCTTTCACCGAGGTGATGTAGTCCGGTACCAGATCACCGCCGATTTCATCCCGCTCGTTGACCGCGGTCCACAGTGCGCCACTGTGCGGTTCCCAGGCCATGCCGTTGGGGTTGCGCAGGCCGGAGGCGAAGATCCGGTGCCGGCCGGTGGCACGGTCCACTTCCCAGATCGCTGCGCGACCTTCTTCCTTGTCCATGCCGTTTTCGGCGACGTTGCTGTTGGAACCCACGCTGACGTAGAGCTTGCTGCCGTCCTTGCTGGCGATGACGTTTTTGGTCCAGTGGTGGTTCAGCGGGCCGCCCGGCAGGTCGATCACCTTGATGGCTGGTGACTTGATCTGCGTATCGCCGTTTTCATAATGGAATCGCAGCAGGCTGTCAGTGTCGGCCACGTACAGGTCGTTGCCGACCAGCGTCATGCCGAAAGGGGAATTGAGGTTTTGCAGAAACACCTTGCGGGTTTCCGCGATGCCATCGTGATCCTTGTCCCGCAGCAACGTGATGCGGTTCGGGCTGGGCACGGTAGAGCCGGCACGCCCCATGACTTTCTTCATGACCCAGCCGCGAATGCCATTGCCGTCTTCGGGTTTGGGTGGTGCGGCGGTTTCCGCCACCAGCACATCGCCATTGGGCAGCACATAAAGCCAGCGCGGGTGATCCAGGTCTTCGGCAAAAGCGGCCACTTGAGTGCCCGTGGCGGCGACGGGTTTTGCGCCCTGCGGCCAACCGATGGCCGGGGCGATGTTCAGGGTCGGGATCAGGGTTTTGTTCGGTTCCGGCAATTGTGGCGATGGACCGGTGCCGTCGGAGACTTGCAGGCGGGAGGTCTCGCCACAAGCGGCGAGCCCTCCGCAGAGCGCGATAACGAGAACGAGCGGGGGCTTGCGCATGCTGGTGTTCCCTATGAATGCCTTGTTCTAATCATAGAGATACGTTGTCGTCCGATGGTTCAACCCTTAGCCACGTGCTTCCTTGAACAGCACCGCAATGCCGGGGTGATAGTTGCCGGCTTCGTTGCGCAATTTGCGATAGGCGTATGGGAAATACCAGGCGACAGCGCAGGTGTGTTCCTTTTGCAGGTCGTCGACCATGTCCTGGAGTTCTTCCGGTGTGGCGCCTTGCTGGGCTTTTTGCGGGGCGACGAACAGACAGCCGAGTTTCAGGTCGCTGGCGTGGCTCAGTCGCTTCGCATCGCTGGCGATGTCGAGCAGGGCCTGAGTCAGGTTGAGGCTGTTGACCCGTGGCCAGCGCTGGCTGGTCTGGATATAGGCGCGGGTTTCCGGCGAGGCGAGGAACAGGTCGGCACGGCTGTTGCGCTCGCCTTCTTCGGTCTGTTTGCGGGTTGGCGTCTGTTGCAGCGTGACCATCCCGGCCATCCAGGCGGCGGCAGACAGCAGTCCGAGATTGGCTTTTTCGTCGTGCCAGTACGGTGTGTCGCCATCACCGCGGACGGCGTTATAGCGGTCGATGCATTCGAACCAGCGCTCGAGCACCGGGCGCAGGAATTCCAGCTTTGGATTGCTGATGATCATGCCTTGCATGGGGTCACCCTTGTTATTGTGTTGTGGGGATTGTGGCTCTTTGATATCACTGCTTTGGGCGTGGCACAAGATTGACGTCAGTTTATTGATTGATGGCAGATATTCGGTCGATCGCCTCCCGGCTTTAATTGACGCTCCACCCCCAACCCTCTAACCTTCGCGGCTTGTTTCAGGTGCTCTGTGGCTTGGGTCGACAGAGTGAAACAGGGAAGCCGGTGAGTGAATCCTTCTGTTGGTCGAAGGCCCGCAATTCCGGCGCTGCCCCCGCAACGGTAAATGAGTGAAAACTGTGTGTGATGCCACTGTGTCGATTCGATGCGGGAAGGCGCACAGTCTGGCCTCGCGCCACTCATGAGCCCGGAGACCGGCCTGATTCATCCAGCGGCATCACGGTGGGCGATGCCAGGCTTTTTGCCTTCTATTCTTGTGCCTGCCCGCCGTTATTCCTGCCTCAACGGAGAGCTCCCCCATGACTGATACCCCCGATCGTGACGAACGCCACCTGGCGCGCATGCAGCGCAAAAAAGCCGTGATCGACGAGCGCATCGCCAATTCCCCGAACGAATGCGGCCTGCTGCTGGTGTTGACCGGCAACGGCAAGGGCAAGAGCAGTTCGGCCTTCGGCATGCTTGCCCGCGCCATGGGGCACGGCATGCAGTGCGGCGTGGTGCAGTTCATCAAGGGCCGCAACAGCACCGGCGAAGAGCTGTTCTTCCGGCGCTTTCCCGAGCAGGTGCGCTTTCATGTGATGGGCGAAGGCTTTACCTGGGAAACCCAGGATCGTCAGCGCGACATCGCCGCCGCCGAAGCCGCCTGGGCGGTGTCGCAGCAACTGCTGCGCGATCCGTCCATCGGTCTGGTGGTGCTGGATGAGCTGAACATCGCTCTCAAGCACGGCTACCTCGATCTCGATCAGGTGCTCAGCGACTTGCAGGCCCGGCCGCCGATGCAACATGTGGTGGTCACCGGTCGTGCAGCGAAGCCGGAAATGATCGAGATGGCCGACACCGTCACCGAAATGGGTGTGATCAAACACGCCTTTCAAGCCGGGATCAAAGCGCAGAAAGGCGTCGAATTGTGAATCAGCCTCGACTCTGTCCGGCGGTACTGATTGCCGCGCCGGCTTCCGGCCAGGGCAAGACCACCGTCACCGCGGCGCTGGCCCGATTGCATCGCAATCAGGGGCGCAAGGTTCGCGTGTTCAAGTGCGGCCCCGACTTTCTCGATCCGATGATCCTCGAGCGCGCCAGCGGTGCGCCGGTGTATCAGCTGGACATGTGGATGGTTGGTGAGCAAGAAAGTCGCCGGCTGCTGTGGGAAGCCGCTGCTGAAGCCGACCTGATCCTGATCGAAGGTGTCATGGGGCTGTTCGACGGTACGCCGTCGAGCGCCGATCTGGCGCGGCATTTCGGTGTACCGGTGCTGGGTGTGATCGATGGCACTGCCATGGCCCAGACCTTTGGCGCCCTGGCCCTGGGGCTGGCGCGTTATCAGCCGGACTTGCCGTTCGCCGGGGTGCTGGCCAATCGTGTCGGTACGCTGCGCCACGCGCAACTGCTCGAAGGCAGCCTGACTGAAGGTTTGCGCTGGTACGGCGCGCTGTCCCGGGAAACCGGGATCGAATTGCCGAGCCGGCACCTGGGGCTGGTGCAGGCCAGTGAGCTGAACGATCTCGACCTGCGCCTCGATGCGGCCGCCGATGCACTGGCCAGTAGTTGCGAGGTTGCGCTGCCGCCGGCGGTCGAGTTCGCCGCCCCTGATGTCATTGCAGCCGAACCGCTGCTGGCCGGTGTGCGCATTGCCGTCGCCCGCGATGAAGCCTTTGCGTTCACCTACGGCGCGAGCCTGGATCTGCTGCGGGCGATGGGCGCCGAGTTGTCGTTCTTCTCGCCGATCCGCGACAGTGCGTTGCCGGAGGCGGACAGCCTGTATCTGCCCGGTGGTTACCCGGAACTGCACCATGTTGGGTTGGCGCAAAACACCGCGATGCTCGACGCGATCCGTGCCCACCACCGGGCAGGCAAACCGTTGCTCGCCGAGTGTGGCGGCATGCTGTATCTGCTCGATTCCCTGACCGATGTCGAGGGCACTCGCGCTGAACTGGTTGGCTTGCTGGCCGGTGATGCGGTCATGCAAAAGCGTCTGGCCGCGCTGGCGTTGCAAGCGGTGGAATTGCCGGAAGGTTCTCTGCGCGGGCACACCTATCACCATTCGCTGACCACCACCAAGCTGGTGCCGATTGCCCGTGGCTTGAGCCCGAATGGCGGGCGCGGAGCGGAGGCGGTCTACCGTGAAGGGCGGATGACCGCCTCTTATGTGCACTTTTATTTTCCGTCGAACCCCTCGGCGATTGCCGCGCTGTTTGCGCCGGACCTTGAGACCGTAATCGCGAGCAGGCTCGCTCCTACAGGGGAATGCGTTTCTTCAGACAACACACCATCAACTGTGGGAGCGAGCCTGCTCGCGAAGCGGCCATGACGGATAACGCATTTTCCGAAGCCGAACGCGCAGCGGTCTATCGCGCCATCGCCGAGCGCCGTGACATGCGCCACTTCAGCGGCGGCACCGTCGAGCCCAAATTGCTGCGGCGCCTGCTTGAAGCCGCACACCAGGCTCCCAGTGTCGGCCTGATGCAGCCCTGGCGCTT
This sequence comes from Pseudomonas sp. P4_C3, assembly GCF_056402075.1. Taxonomy (NCBI): domain Bacteria; kingdom Pseudomonadati; phylum Pseudomonadota; class Gammaproteobacteria; order Pseudomonadales; family Pseudomonadaceae; genus Pseudomonas; species Pseudomonas sp. P4_C3. The sequence continues at coordinate 16,610 of NZ_JBFUIC010000029.1, read as the reverse complement.
CATCCGCATCAGCGATCGCGCCTTGCGCGGGCGAATCCAGGCCCTGGTGGAAGAAGAACGCATCCGCACCGCCGAAGCCCTCGGCGAGCGCAGCGACGAGTTCATGAAGCTCAAGGTGGAAGGCATCAACGATTGCGCCGAGGTACTGGTCGCTGCGCTGATGGACGACCGCGAGCAACACATCTTCGGCCGCCGCACCTTGCCGGAAATGGACATGGCCTCGCTGTCCTGTGCGATCCAGAACCTGTGGCTGGCATCCCGCGCCGAAGGGCTGGGCATGGGCTGGGTGTCGCTGTTCGAACCACAGGCACTGGCGGACTTGTTGAGGTTGCCACCGGGAGCCAAACCGCTGGCGGTGCTGTGCCTTGGGCCGGTGAAGGAGTTCTATCCGGCACCGATGCTGGTGCTCGAAGGCTGGGCGCAGGCGCGTCCGCTACATGAATTGCTGTATGAAAACTATTGGGGAGTGAGTCAATGAGTGTGGCGTTGTTGAGTGTCGCTGCGGTTGCGCTGGATGCGCTGCTGGGCGAACCCAAACGCTGGCATCCGCTGGTGGCGTTCGGCCGTTTTGCCGACCGCATCGAGCAACGCTTCAATGGCGGCGGTCGCGGCTGGCGCAGTCATGGCGTCACCGCGTGGGTGATCGCCGTGTTGCCGCTGACGCTGTTGGTCACGGCATTGTCCTGGGCGCCTTATGTCGGCTGGATCATCGAGATTCTCGCGCTCTATTGCGCCCTCGGCATGCGCAGCCTCGGTGAGCACGTCACGCCTGTGGCCAAGGCATTGCGCGGCGATGATCTTGATGAAGCGCGCAAACGTGTGAGTTATCTGGTCAGCCGTAAAACCAGTGATCTGGATAAAACCGAAGTCGCCCGTGCCGCTACCGAGTCGGTACTGGAAAACGGCAGCGACGCAGTGTTCGCGGCGTTGTTCTGGTTTGCCGTGGCGGGTGCGCCGGGCGTGGTGCTCTATCGCCTGAGCAATACGCTGGATGCGATGTGGGGTTATCGCAATGAGCGCTTCGAACGGTTCGGCTGGGCGGCGGCGAAGGTCGACGACGTGCTCAATTACATTCCTGCGCGCCTGGTGGCACTGACTTACGCGCTGCTGGGCAAAACCCGGCTGGCGTTGAAATGCTGGCGCACCCAGGGCCCGACCTGGGACAGCCCGAACGCCGGCCCGGTGATGGCGGCAGGGGCGGGTGCCCTTGGCGTCGAGTTGGGCGGGGCGGCGATTTATCATGGCGAACTGCATCAGCGTCCGCAGTTGGGCGAAGGCGTGCCGGCGGATGCCGACTCCATTGACCGGGGCTGGCAATTGGTCCAGCGCGGGGTATGGTTATGGTTGCTGATTCTCTGCCTGGGGGCCGAACTTTATGCTTGAACACGGGGGGCGATTGCGCAAGGCGGCGCTCGAATACGGCATAGATGAAGCCGACTGGCTGGATCTGTCCACGGGCCTTGCGCCCTGGCCGTTTCCTGTGCCGGATATTCCGCTGCGGGCCTGGGCCCGTTTGCCGGAAGCGGACGATGGTCTGGAGCACGCCGCCTGTGATTACTACGGCACCTTGCAGGCATTGCCGGTGGCCGGCTCGCAAATGGCAATCCAGCTGCTGCCGCGATTGCGTCGGGCGGGCAAGGTCGGCGTGCTGTCGCCGTGTTATGCCGAGCACGCTGAAGCGTGGCGTCGTAACGGCTACATCGTGCGTGAAGTGCTGGTGCACGAAGTCGACTTCTTTATCGACAGTTTCGATGTGCTGGTGGTGGTCAATCCGAATAACCCCACAGGCTTGAGCCTGACGCCCAGTCGCCTCCTCGACTGGCACGCGCGGCTGGCCCAGCGCGGTGGCTGGCTGGTGGTGGACGAAGCGTTCATGGATAACACGCCGCATCTGAGCCTGGCTCCGTATGCCCATCAAGTCGGGTTGATCGTCCTGCGCTCCTTCGGGAAGTTTTTCGGCCTGGCCGGAGTGCGCCTGGGGTTTGTGCTGGCCGAGCGCAAGTTGCTCAAGTTGCTGGCTGAACAAGTGGGGCCGTGGGCCGTGAGCGGGGCAACCCGGGTAGTGGGCCAGGCCTGCCTGCGCGATACCGAAGGGCAGACGCGGCAACGGGTGCGCGCGGATGAGGCCAGCGAGCGCCTTGCGTCGTTGCTGGAACAACAGGGGTTCCAGCCTCAGGGCGGTTGTGCGCTGTTCCAGTGGCTGATCACCGAGCGCGCCGAAGAGCTGCATGAGTTCATGGCCCGGCGCGGCATTCTCCTGCGATTGTTCACGCACAACAGCAGCCTGCGATTCGGCTTGCCCGGTGACGAAATTGCCTGGGTACGACTGGCGCGGGCGTTCGACGATTTCGCCAAGGAAAACCAATGACCACGCTGATGGTGCAGGGCACTACATCGGACGCCGGTAAAAGCACGCTGGTAACCGCGCTGTGCCGTTGGGTCACACGTCAGGGCATAAGGGTGGTGCCGTTCAAGCCGCAGAACATGGCACTCAACAGTGCGGTGACCGCCGACGGTGGCGAGATCGGCCGCGCCCAGGCGGTACAGGCCCAGGCCGCGCACCTTGAACCGCACACCGACATGAACCCGGTGTTGCTCAAGCCCAACAGTGACACTGGTGCCCAGGTGATCATCCATGGCCGCGCTGTCACGACCATGAATGCCGTCGCCTATCACGACTACAAAACCATCGCCATGCAAGCGGTGCTGGCCTCCCACGAGCGCTTGAGCGCGGCGTATCCGCTGGTGATGGTCGAGGGCGCGGGCTCGCCRGCGGAAATCAATCTGCGGGCCGGCGACATCGCCAACATGGGTTTCGCCGAAGCGGTGGATTGCCCGGTGCTGCTGATCGCCGATATCAATCGCGGCGGGGTTTTCGCCCACCTGGTAGGCACCCTCGAACTGCTGTCGCCGAGCGAACAGGCGCGGGTCAAAGGCTTCGTGATCAATCGTTTTCGTGGCGACATCGCGTTGCTGCAACCCGGTCTCGACTGGCTCGAAGAGCGCACCGGCAAACCGGTGATCGGCGTGCTGCCGTACGTGATGGACCTGCACCTGGAGGCCGAGGACGGCATCGATCAACGCCAGAACGATAAAGCCGAGCAGGTGCTGAAGGTGGTGGTGCCGGTGCTGCCGCGCATCAGCAATCACACCGATTTCGATCCGCTGCGCCTGCATCCGCAAGTGGACCTGCAATTCATTGGCCCCGGCCAGGCGATTCCGCCTGCCGACCTGATCATTCTTCCTGGCTCGAAAAGTGTGCGCAGCGACCTCGCGTACCTGCGGGCCAACGGCTGGGATGCCGCCATCGCCCGGCATCTGCGTTACGGCGGGAAACTGCTGGGGATTTGTGGCGGCCTGCAAATGCTCGGTGAGCAAGTGCATGACCCGCTGGGTCTCGAAGGTGCGCCGGGTTCCAGTGCCGGTTTGGGGCTGCTGGCGTTCCAGACTCTGCTCGAACAAGAGAAGCAGTTGCGCAATGTGCGTGGTCGCCTGGCGCTGGAAGATGCGCCCGTTGCGGGTTATGAAATTCATGCCGGCGTGACCACCGGACCGGCCCTGGAACATGCCGCCGTGCATCTGGATGACGGCCGCTGTGATGGTGCGCAAAGTGCTGACGGGCAGACTTTCGGCACCTACCTGCACGGGCTGTTCGAATCGCCGGCGGCGTGCAGTGCGCTGCTGCGCTGGGCGGGTTTGCAGGAGGTGCAGGACGTGGATTACCACGGCTTGCGCGAACGTGATATCGAGCGGCTGGCGGATCTGGTGGAGAAGCATTTGGATACTTCTCTGCTGCGTCAGCTCTGTGGGTTCTGAGGCGGCTGTTGCGGCCCCATCGTCGGAACGCCGCCCGGAGCAAGCTCGCTCCCACAGGTTACGAGGTGTATTCAAAATTTATGTTCAGCCTGGATCAACTGTGGGAGCGAGCTTGCTCGCGATGAGGGCCGTCGCCTCCCCGAAGATTTTAAGGAATAAGCAATGCTCCAACTGATCCTCGGCGGTGCCCGCTCCGGCAAGAGTCGTCTGGCTGAAAAACTCGCCATCGACAGCGCTCTGGCCGTCACCTACATCGCCACCAGCCAGCCACTCGATGGAGAAATGAGCGAGCGGGTGGCCCATCATCGCGCCCGTCGTCCTGCCGAATGGGCATTGATCGAAGAGCCGGTGGAGCTGGCCCGGGTGCTGCGCGAATCCGCCCGCGCCGACCGCTGCCTGTTGGTGGATTGCCTGACCCTGTGGCTGACCAACCTGCTGATGCTCGACGATGCCGAGCGCTTGCAAGCCGAGCGTGATGCCTTGCTGGACTGCCTGGTGTCGCTGCCGGGTGAAATCATTTTTGTCAGCAACGAAACCGGAATGGGTGTCGTGCCGCTGGGCGAATTGACTCGCCGCTATGTCGATGCAGCCGGTTGGCTGCATCAAGCTCTGGCTGAGCGTTGTCAGCGTGTCGTCCTGACCGTCGCCGGCCTGCCTCTGACTCTGAAAGGAACTGCGTTATGACTCAATCCTGGTGGCTGAACCCGTGCAAGCCGGTCGATACCCAAGCGGTCGAACAGGCCCAGGCGCGGCAACAGCAACTGACCAAACCGGCCGGCTCCCTCGGCCAGCTGGAAGCGGTGGCGGTGCAACTGGCGGGATTGCAGGGGCGGGTCAAGCCGAGTCTGGAGCAGGTGTGGATCGCGATTTTTGCCGGCGACCATGGTGTGGTCGCTGAGGGGGTGTCGGCGTTTCCCCAGGAAGTGACCGGGCAGATGCTGCTCAACTTCGTCAGCGGTGGTGCGGCGATCAGTGTACTGGCGCGGCAGTTGGGCGCTTCCCTTGAGGTGGTGGACCTCGGCACGGTGACGCCGTCGCTGAACCTGCCGGGCGTGCGGCACCTGAATGTCGGCCCAGGCACGGCGAATTTTGTCCAGGGGCCGGCCATGACCCAGGCCCAGGGGAAACTCGCCTTGCAGGCCGGTCGTGATAGCGTGCAGCGGGCGATGGCCACCGGTACGCAGTTGTTTATCGGTGGCGAAATGGGCATCGGCAACACCACCGCCGCCAGCGCCCTGGCGTGTGCGCTGCTCGATTGCCCGGTGGGCCATTTGACCGGGCCAGGCACCGGGCTCAACGCAGAAGGTGTCAGCCACAAAGCCCAAGTGATCGAACGCGCCTTGGCATTGCATGGTGCGCAGCGTGGCGATGCCTTGCAGACCCTGTTCAACCTCGGCGGTTTTGAGATCGCCGCGCTGGTCGGTGCCTATCTCGCTTGTGCCCAGGAGGGTGTCGCGGTGCTGGTGGACGGCTTTATTTGCAGTGTCGCGGCGCTGGTTGCGGTGCGCTTGAATCCTGATTGCCGTCAGTGGCTGTTGTTCGGTCATCGCGGCGCCGAGCCGGGGCATCGTCATGTGCTGGAAGCCCTGAAGGCGCACCCCTTGCTCGATCTCGGCCTGCGGCTTGGCGAAGGCAGTGGCGCGGCATTGGCTGTGCCGCTGCTGCGCCTGGCGTGCGACCTGCACGGGCAGATGGCGACCTTCGCCGAAGCCGCCGTGGCAGATCGTCCGGCATGACCTTGCGCGTGGATCTGTTGCGGCACGGTGAAACCGAACTCGGCGGCGGCCTGCGCGGCAGTATCGATGATGCATTGACCGATACGGGCTGGGCGCAGATGCGCGCCGCGGTGGTCGGGCAAGGGCCATGGGATCGGCTGGTCAGTTCACCCTTGCAGCGTTGTGCGCGGTTTGCCGAGGAGCTCGGTGCGCAATCGGGTGTGCCGGTGCACCTGGATAAAGACCTGCAAGAGTTGCATTTCGGCGCCTGGGAAGGGCAGAGCGCGGCGGCGTTGATGGAAACCGACGCGCAGGCTCTGGGTTTGTTCTGGGCCGATCCATATTCGTTCACGCCGCCTCAGGGTGAGCCGGTAGCAGATTTTTCGGCGCGGGTGCTGGCAGCGCTGGAGCGTTTGCACGCGACCTGTGCCGGTGAGCGCATTTTGCTGATCAGCCATGGCGGTGTGATGCGCCTGTTGCTGGCACAAGCCCGGGGGTTGCCGCGAGAACAACTGCTCAATGTTGAGGTCGGGCATGGCGCACTGTTTTCGCTGACGCTGGAGTCTGCCGGTGTGTTGAAGGAAGTGCTCTGACCATGCTGCCATTCTGGATCGCCCTGCAATTTCTCAGCAGCCTGCCGATTCGCCTGCCGGGCATGCCTGAGCCCCGGGACCTGGGGCGGTCGCTGCTGTTTTATCCGCTGGTGGGACTGCTGTTTGGCGCGACTTTGTGGGTATTCAACTGGCTGCTGCTGGGCACGCCGGCGTTGCTGCACGCGGCGTTACTGCTGAGCGTTTGGGTACTGCTCAGTGGCGGGTTGCATCTGGATGGCCTGGCGGACAGCGCCGATGCCTGGCTCGGCGGTTTTGGCGACCGTGAGCGTACGCTGACCATCATGAAAGACCCGCGCAGCGGGCCGATCGCCGTAGTGACGCTGGTGCTGGTGTTGTTGCTCAAGTTCACCGCGCTGCTGGCGCTGATCGAGCAATCGCATTCGCTGGCATTGATCATCGTGCCGTTGATAGGTCGCAGCGCATTGCTCGGCTTGTTCCTGACCACGTCCTATGTGCGTGCCGGTGGCCTGGGCCAGGCATTGGCCGATCATCTTCCGCGTTCGGCGGGCAAGCAGGTGTTGGCGGTCAGTGCACTGGCTTGTGTGTTGATCGCCGGTTTGAGTGGTGTGTTGGCGGTGCTGCTGGCCGCTCTTGGATTTGCCTGGTTGCGGCAGGTGATGCTGCGGCGGCTCGGTGGAACGACGGGCGATACGGCAGGGGCAATGCTGGAGTTGCTGGAAGTTGCAGTGCTGGTAGGCTTGGCGCTGGCCTGATTGGGTTGCATTGATTTTTCCGGCCTCATCGCGAGCAAGCTCGCTCCCACATTGGAATGCGATCGACTGTGGGAGCGAGCTTGCTCGCAGATGGCGATCTGCCAAACGCCGCCTGATCACTGAACAAACCCCATGCCACTTGATTTAACCGACTCGCGGGTATATACACGCACCATGCTCGATTCCCAATGTTTATGCATCAACCTGCGTCGCGCCGCCCGTGGCGTCAGCAGGCATTATGACGGCGCTCTCGACGGCTTCGGGATCAACGTTGCGCAGTATTCTTTGCTGTGCAACCTGCAACGCCTGGATCAGCCGAGCATCTCAGCCCTGGCCGAGGCGATGGGGCTGGATCGCAGCACCTTGGGGCGCAACTTGCGGGTGCTGGAGGGTGATGGCCTGGTGACGCTGGTCGAGGGCGAGGACATGCGCAACCGCATCGTCCTGCTGACCGAGGCCGGGGCAGAGCGCCTCAAGGCCGCCTTGCCGGCCTGGGAGGCCGCGCAGCAGCGTTTGATCGATCGCCTGGGGGCCGAGAAGCGCGAAATCTTACTGAAGCTGCTGGATGAACTGGCATGATGCCGGTTTTTTCGATTATAAGCGGGTATATACCCGCTACCGGAGAACAACAATGACATCGATGTGGCGTACATGCGGCTGGGTTCTGTTGGGGAGTGCGCTGATCCTTGCGTTGTCTCTGGGCGTTCGACATGGCTTTGGGCTGTTTCTGGCTCCGATGAGCGCCGAGTTCGGCTGGGGTCGGGAAGTCTTTGCCTTCGCCATCGCCCTGCAGAACCTGATCTGGGGCCTTGCCCAGCCATTCACCGGCGCGCTGGCCGACCGCTTCGGCGCAGCGAAAGTGGTGCTGATCGGTGGCGTCCTGTACGCAGCGGGTCTGATGTGCATGGGGCTCTCCGACTCGGCGGTGACCCTGTCGCTGAGCGCTGGCCTGCTGATCGGCATCGGACTGTCCGGTACGTCGTTCTCGGTGATTCTGGGTGTGGTCGGCCGCGCAGTACCGCCGGATAAACGCAGCATGGGCATGGGGATCGCCAGTGCTGCCGGCTCGTTCGGTCAGTTCGCGATGTTGCCCGGCACACTCGGTTTGATCGGATGGCTTGGCTGGTCCGCGGCGCTGCTGGCGCTGGGTTTGCTGGTGGCGTTGATCGTGCCGCTGGTGAGCATGCTCAAGGACAAACCGTTACCAGTCCTGGGTCACGAACAAACCCTTGGCGAAGCGCTGCGTGAAGCCTGCTCCCATTCCGGATTCTGGCTGCTGGCGTTCGGCTTTTTTGTGTGCGGATTCCAGGTGGTGTTCATCGGTGTGCACTTGCCGGCCTATCTGGTGGATCAACATCTTCCGGCGACGGTCGGCACCACGGTGCTGGCGCTGATCGGCCTGTTCAACATTTTCGGCACCTATACCGCTGGATGGCTCGGCGGGCGCATGTCCAAGCCGCGTTTGCTCACCGGCCTGTACTTGCTGCGGGCGGTGGTCATTGCTCTGTTCCTGTGGGCACCGGTGACGACCACCACGGCTTACCTGTTCGGCATGGCCATGGGCTTCTTGTGGCTGTCGACGGTGCCGTTGACCAACGGCACGGTGGCGACCTTGTTTGGCGTGCGAAATCTGTCCATGCTCGGCGGGATTGTTTTCCTGTTTCACCAGCTCGGTTCGTTCCTGGGCGGCTGGTTGGGTGGCGTGGTGTACGACCGTACCGGTAGCTATGACTTGATCTGGCAGGTCGCGATTCTCTTGAGCCTGTTGGCCGCCGCCCTGAACTGGCCGGTGCGTGAACGGCCGGTGGCGCGCCTGCAAACACAAATGAGTGCGATATGAACAGTCTCTGGCCTCGTATCACGATTTGCGCTGTCTGCGCCTTGCTGCTTGCCCTGACATGGTGGGGCTGGCATCAGGGCGGGCTGGCGCTTTTGCAGTTGGGCATGGGGACTTGCTAGCGGGATGGCGGGGCGAGTAACGTCGAATCCTGACGAATTCTCAAGGGTGTCCCGACATGCTGATGCGCTGCCTGGCAGTTCCCGCGTTACTGGTCGCGTTTTCCGGGTTGGCTCACGCGGCGGATTGCCCGGATCTTTTGCAAGGCTCGTTGCCCAAGTTGCATGCCAAGGAATCCATCGATTTGTGCCAGCGCTTCGCCGGTAAACCGTTGGTGGTGGTCAATACCGCAAGCTTCTGTGGCTTTGCTCCGCAGTTCAAAGGCCTTGAGGCGCTGAACCAGCGCTTCAAGGATCAAGGGCTGGAGGTGATTGGCGTTCCGTCCAATGACTTCAAGCAGGAGTCAAAGGATGGCGCCGAGACCGCCAAGGTCTGCTACGTCAACTATGGCGTGACCTTCACCATGACGGAACCGCAAAAGGTTCGCGGCGAAGAGGCGACGCATTTGTTCAAGGTCCTCGCCAGCCAAAGCAGCGCGCCGAAGTGGAATTTCTACAAGTACGTGGTGGATCGCCAGGGCAAGGTGGTTGCCAACTTCTCCAGCCTGACCAAGCCGGATGATCCAGAGTTCATTGCTGCGGTGGAAAAGGCCCTGGCTTCTGCCCCGTGATCGACGCCCACTAAAAAGCCCCGCCTCTGTGAAGAGAGCGGGGCTTTTTTGATTCCGATGGCGAGCGGTTCAGGCTCGCCGGGAATCATCAGAAGCGGTAGGTCGCACCGACACCGAAACCGTTGGCGCTGTTTTCGTACTTGGCGCTGTAACTGTCTACCAGGTTGGAGCGATTCATTTTGACAGCTTCTTCCTTCAGGTAGGAGTAGGCGACGTCGATGGTCAGATCATCGGTGACGTTGTAGCCGGCGCCAAGGCTGAAGATTGTGCGGTCACCTGTAGGAATACGTGGGGATCGGTCGGTATTGTTGGTAGGCGACTGGTCAAAGCTCAGGCCGGTGCGCAATACCCACTGCTTATTCAGCTGGTAGGAGGTACCGATGGCGTAGGCCCAGGTATCGTGCCAGTTCTGCTCTTCCGTAATGGTGCCGAACAGGGCTGGGGACAATGCACCGCCTTGTGCCGCGGTTACGCCGTCGTTGTTGACGGTGATGTCTTTCAAACGGCTCCAGCGAGTCCAGGTGGAACCTGCATAAAGGGTCCACGCATCCGTCAGCTGTTGTGTCACTGAGAAGTCGACAGATTCAGGTGTTTCGATTTTCAGCGAAGCATCGTATCGATTGCTTTTCAGGAGGGCGGAAGGTGAATTTGCGCCTGCGCTGATGTCGGTATGACCTTCAATCTTGTATTTCACTTTCGAGTGATAGGTCAGGCCGACACGAGTGGTGTCTGTTGCTTGTACCAGGACCCCGAAGTTGTAGCCAAGAGCGACATCATCCCCTTTGATTTTGACGTGGGTATCGCCAAAAAGAGGTACATCCGACTCCAGAGTGCCGCCAATGCGGTTGATGGTCGGGCCGAAACCAATCGATACTTTGTCGTTAAAGGCGTAGCTGACGGTAGGCTGGAAGGTGACAACCTTGACTTCGCTCTTGCTGCCGAAACCGGCACCCTGGAAGCCATTTTCATAGTCGGTAATCAGACCAAAAGGTGCGTAGACACCGAGGCCGAATGCCCAGTGATCATCAATCGGCTTGACGTAATAGCCCATCGGAACGGCTGTGAATGGCACCATGTCGCCTTTGTTGGTACCCGGGTGGGCGCCTTGGGCGTCTTTGATATCAGACGAGGCATCGATAGCTGCGATCCCGCCAGTGACTTCCTGGCGCTTGATTCGCGACATGCCGGCAGGGTTGCCAAAAACAGTGCTTGCATCATCGGCAGATGAAGAGCGTCCCGCAAAACCAGTCCCCATTCCACTGATGCTCTGTTCGTTGAGGGCAAAGCCACTCGCGAAGATCTGGGTGGATGCCAAGGCAACGGCGAGGCTAAGGGTGGTTTTGAGCATTACTTTTTTCATTATTAGAACTCCTGGTGATCACCGGGGCGAAAATTACCAATATTTTCGTCCCGGCGCCATAGGCTGTATCGCTTGATTTAGAGCGGTTTTGTAGGACAATCCGACCAGAATCGCGGCGTGTTGCGCGATCTTTGGATTCAGACGTGTCAGCAGGCGACCTGATTCAGGGGTGAAACACAGGTTTGCCAGGCGCAGGTGAAATCACGCAGACGCCCCTGGGGCTGAAAGGTCTGGCGCCAGATTCTGGCCATACCCAACAAATCATCAGGGGCGGGGAGGGGGGTATTCTGTTCTTCCACCAGCAGCCAGGCGATGGCTGTGGCGTAACGCAGGTTGACGGTCAATTCGAGGTGCGGGCCACTGAGAAACGCATGCTGGCTGGCCAGGCCACGGACCAGGCTTGCACGCTCCGGATCAAGGGCCAGGTAATGGTCCCAAAGGGCCTGGTGGCGGGGCTCGGCGATGCGGTACAGGCCGTGCCCACGGCGGTCATGCAGGGCGGAACCAAGGGCGGACTGGCTGGCGGCAATGCCCAGCAGCAGGGATTCGGCAGTAGCGCTATGGCGTCCGAGGTAGATCAATGTCGGACGAATCACATAACGGCACAGTTCGCTGGCAGCGATACCCATAAAACCCTCGAAACCTGAGTTGGACGGCGATACCTGAAGGGGGGGCTTGGCAGCAGTGAATCGAATCAGGCTCGCCGCAAGCGGGTCAAGCCGCTTGAGTTGAAGTGTAGTGTCATATTTGCGTTGTAAAGGCCTGTTTTTAAAATATTTCCAGCGACCAGTTATAACCGTTATATCGGATCGTGCTTAGTCGTGATTCGAGGAAAGGGAAATATCGAGCAATAAAAAGCCCTGCTTTTCGGGGCAGGGCTTTCGGTTTTTCAGCCTTTCTGGCGTTTCAGGCAACCAGTGCCTGACGGGTACGCTCGATCACGGCCTGCAGCGGCTCGGCGCTGGAGTATTGATCGGGGTACAGGCGTTCGCTGTGACGGGCGATGCCATGTTCATTGACCAGAGTGAAGCTGAAGCAGCCTTTGCGAGCGGCCATGATCAGGCAGTTCATTGGAGCAAAAGCGTTGGTTAGGGTGCGAATGGCATCCTGAGTGTGGATTTGAGTGGACATAATTGGTGTTCCTACAAGCGACACGGATAAGAACCGTGCAAAGTTAAAACGTTCCAGTGACGACGACCACCATTGGTCGAACGAAGAACCCGACTGGAACAAAGCAGCCAGTTTGAAGCGCTGACAAGTTGGCGCGCTTGGGCTGGCAGGTAGGTACTTAGGAGGGCAGGCAACACATCGAGGGCAAAGGTTCTGGGCCCGGGGTGAAGATCCTGATCAATTTGCAGGTTGGTTCGAGCAGAGTAAGCAGGCGGAGCAACACCCTTTGCTTTCGATTCAAAGGTTGTGTTGGCGCAAGATTTACCTGGAAACCATCGAGGTGGTCGATCCCGCTAGTTCGGTGGAGGCTTCCGTTGGGAAGGCTGACCGGGGGGATTTGTTCGACCAGAATTGACTTTCAGCTTGGTACTAACGCCGCGGATACTAACGGATTGAACCGGCCAAGGGAAGTGTGTTAGCGAAAAGAATTTCCCGGCAGGTGCTCAAGCGGGCTGTTTTGTCTTGTAGCCAAGCGTATGAAGTTGCTGTGCCTGCGATTGCTACGCCCTGTAGCAGAACAAAATCCGACCATCGGTCATCGACCTTGGTAGCAATGCAGCCGTCTAAACACCGGGTTTGCCAAGGCTTATCCCCAGGCATGACCAAAAAACGCGCCGAAAAAGTGCATCGATATAACCGTCGCGAAGGCACTTGTGCACATTAGTTGCGCACTCTGTCACCCCGCTGTCATCTCACGTTCAAGCGTAGTGGCTGCCTGTATCCAAAATTTAAGTCAATGAAAAACATCGCTTTTTTTTACTGGTGAAAAAATCGTCAGTTTGACTGCGAGCCCCATTCCACAGGGCTTTGAGCGGGTTCAGGAGCGGTTGTCCACTGAGTTATCCACAGCTTCTGTGGATTGTCCCGAGCGCTTGCTCTAGGACGGGCGTGCCGGGATATTTTCAGCTTTACCTGTAAGAAAAAGAGAGTAAAGTTGCGCGCCTTCCGATCTGCCCCCACAGTGCTTTATGAAGTTTCGCTCAGCCTCCGTTTCCTCTTCCTCTACACCACCCTCTGCTGCCCCTACCAAGCGCTTTTCCATGCGCGTGGCAGAGTGGCTGTTGGACAGTCCGCATCTGGGCGAAAACCGTAACGTCAAACACATTGCCGGACGTCTGCTCAAGCAACCGGCCCGTGAAGGCGTGGTGGCTGCGCAAAGTCGCCTTGGCCAATTGATGTGCCGGGAATGCGGGAATGCCCGGGACCGCCGGATCGGCCAGGACCTGCTGCGTCAGGCCGCTCGGGCAGGCGATCGCCGCGCTCAACAGGAACTGGGGCTGATCGAAGACTGAGCTGTCCAAGATCTGGCGCCTTGGTTAACCTTCAGGCTTTATTCGAATGGCAGGAGTGGCTATGGCAATGGACTTGACCAGCGTATTGCTGGGTCTGGCAGCGGCTGCGTTGCCGTTGCTGGTATTGGCCTGGCAACTTCAGCGTCGGGCCAGCACCACGCAAGCCGATGTCGCGCTGCTGCAAGAACGCCTGGCCATGGCGCAACTGGCGCAGGACGGATTGAATGCTCAGCTCGAGTCCGGTCGCGATGAAGCGGCTGATCTGACCCAGGCCAACGCCGCCAAACAGGCGGATCTGGCGGCGCTTCGTCGTGAAGTCGAACTGCTGCAGATCGAGCGCGACGACGCCCGGGACGCCGCCCATGCGTGGAATATCGAACGCGCCGGCAAGGAAGCCGAATTGCGCCGTCTGGATGCCCAGGCCGCGTCGCTCAACGCCGAATTGCGCGAGCAACAGGACAGTCACCAGCAACGCCTCAACGACCTGCAAGGTTCGCGGGACGAGTTGCGCGCGCAGTTCGCCGAGCTGGCGGGGAAAATTTTCGATGAGCGCGAGCAGCGTTTTGCCGAAACCAGCCAGCAGCGCCTGGGGCAGTTGCTCGATCCACTCAAGGAACGCATTCAGTCCTTCGAAAAGCGTGTCGAGGAAAGCTATCAGAACGAGGCCCGTGAGCGTTTCTCCCTGGCCAAGGAGCTGGAACGACTGCAACAGCTGAACTTGCGCTTGAGCGATGAAGCCACCAACCTGACCCGCGCCTTGAAAGGGCAGAAGACCCAGGGCAATTGGGGTGAACTGATTCTGGAGCGCGTGCTCGAGCATGCGGGACTGGAGAAGGGCCGCGAGTACCAGACGCAGGTCAATCTCAAGGGACCGGACGGCGAGCGTTTTCAGCCGGACGTGATCATTTATCTGCCGGGCGACAAGCAGGTCGTGGTCGACTCCAAGGTCAGCCTGACGGCCTATCAGCAATACGTGGCGGCTGAGGACGAGGCCATCGGCCAGATCGCCATCAAGCAGCACGTGCTGTCATTGCGTAATCACGTCAAAGGCCTGGCCGGCAAGGATTACAAGCGTCTCGATGGTTTGCACAGCCTGGATTTCGTGTTGCTCTTCGTACCGATCGAGGCGGCGTTTTCTGCCGCGTTGCAGGCTGAGCCGACGCTGTTTCAGGAGGCATTCGACCGTAACATCGTGATCGTCAGCCCCACCACTTTGCTGGCGACCCTGCGTGTCATCGACAGCCTGTGGAAACAGGAGCGCCAGAGCCAGAATGCCCGGGAGATCGCCGAGCGGGCCGGGTGGCTGTACGACAAGTTCGTACTGTTCATTCAGGATCTGGACGAAGTTGGCAATCGCCTGCAGCAACTGGACAAGGCCTACAGTTCGGCACGCAACAAGCTGACAGAGGGGCGTGGCAACCTGGTCAGTCGCAGTGAACAGCTCAAGCTGCTGGGCGCACGGGCGAGCAAGAGCCTGCCGGCGGACTTGCTGGAGCGGGCGATGACGGATGTCGATGGGTTGGTCGAGTTGCCGGAATAAGCCCCCTCGCCACAGTGGGTAAAGTGTTAGCTTGYCGCGCTACAACGGCAAATACCGACTCAACAACGCCCGCAACGCCGCCGGTTTCACCGGTTTTGCCAGATAGTCCAGTCCCGCGGCATGCACCAGGTCGACCGTCTCCGGCCGGCCATCGGCGCTGATCACCACCCCGGGAACCGGCTCGCCCATTTGCGTGCGCAACCAGGCCATCAAATCGGTGCCGGTCTCGCCATGATCGAGGTGGTAATCCACCAGCGCCAATTGCGGGCGCACGCCTTCGCCCAGCAACGCTGCGCATTCTTCGCGATTGCGCGCGGTCCAGACTTGGCAACCCCAGCGGCTGAGCAGGCTGTTCATGCCGATCAGGATGCTGTCCTCGTTGTCGATGCACAGCACCTGCGCCCCATTGAGCAATTTGCCATTGAGCTCGGCGACTTTGACCGGCGCTGCGGTTTGCGCCCGGGCCAGGGGCACGCTGACGCTGAACACGCTACCGCGTCCCGGCCAGGAGCGTACGCGCAAGGTATGACCGAGCACGCGACATAGCCCGTCGGCAATCGCCAGCCCCAGGCCGAGGCCTTTTTCGGCCCGTGTCTGGTGGCTGTCGAGGCGCTTGAACTCTTCGAAAATCACCTGCTGCTTGTCTTCCGGAATACCTGGCCCACGGTCCCAGACTTCCAGGCTCAATGCTTCCCTGTGCCGACGAACCCCCAGCAGCACCGGCCCTTTGCCGTAGCGGAATGCGTTGGTCAGGAAGTTTTGCAAAATCCGCCGCAGCAGTTTGATGTCGCTGTCGACCCGTAGCGCGCTGCCGCGAACGCGGAACTCCAGTTTTTGTTCTCGCGCCAGCACCTTGAACTCGGTACCGAGGGTGTCGAACAGTTCGTTGAGGGCGAACGGCTGGCGATTCGGGTTGATCTTGCCGTTCTCCAGGCGGGAAATGTCCAGCAGGTCGCTGATCAAGTCCTCTGCCGAGCGCAGCGAGCTGTCCAGGTGCCCGACCAGTTTCTGTGCTTCGCCGGACAAACCATCGTCCTGATGGGAGAGGGCGGCGGAGAACAGCCGCGCCGCATTCAGCGGTTGCATCAAGTCATGGCTGACGGCCGCGAGGAAACGGGTCTTGGACTGGTTGGCTGCCTCGGCGGTGCCCTTGGCTTCGGTCAGGGCGACGTTGAGCTGTGACAATTCGTGGGTGCGTTCGGTGACCCGTTGCTCCAGGCCTTCGTTGGCTTCGGTCAGCGCCTGCTCGGCTTCGCGGAACGCGGTGATGTCGGTGAAACTCATGACGAAGCCACCGCCTGGCATCGGATTGCCGATCAGCTCGATTACCCGACCGTTGGGGAACAAGCGCTCGGAGGTGTGCGCGCGGCCCTGGCGCATCCAGTGCAGGCGGCGCGCGACGTGAACTTCGGCCTCGCCGGGGCCGCACAGTCCACGCTCGGCATTGTGACGGATGATGTCGGCAATCGGCCGGCCGACTCTGATCAGGCCATCCGGGTAGTTGAACAAATCCAGATAGCGACGGTTCCAGGCCACCAGTTTCAGCGACTGGTCGACCACGCTGATGCCCTGGGTGATGTTCTCGATGGCGCCTTGCAGCAAGGCACGGTTGAATTGCAGCACCTCCGAGGCTTCGTCGGCGATGCGCACGACGTCTTCCAGTTGCATCTCCCGGCCTTCAATGGCGGCTTTTACTACCGCGCGGGTCGAAGAGGCGCCGAGCACACCGGCCAGCAAGCGTTCGGTATGGGCGATCCATTCACTGTCGGCGTTCTGGTTCGGGTTGAAGCCTTTGCCCTGGCGATAGGCAAAACGGATGAAGC
>NZ_JBFUIC010000028.1:0-36348 GCF_056402075.1 Pseudomonas sp. P4_C3 | reverse complement strand
TTAAGTGCTCGGGAATTCAAAAGATCGCAGCCTTCGGCAGCTCCTACATTGATTGCATACCCCTGTAGGAGCTGCCGAAGGCTGCGATCTTTTCAGGCAGTAAAAAACGCTAGAGAACAACCGTCCTGTTCGCGTTCAAAAACACTCTTCTTTCAATGTGATAGCCCACCGCCCGGGCCAGCGTCAGCCCTTCGATATCCCGCCCCTTGGCGATCAAATCTTCCGGATAATGGCTGTGGTCCACTGCCTCCACACCCTGGGCAATGATCGGACCTTCATCGAGGTCGTTGTTGATGTAATGCGCCGTGGCGCCCACCAGTTTCACGCCCTTGTTGTAGGCCTGGTGATAAGGCTTGGCGCCCTTGAACCCGGGCAGCAGGGAGTGGTGGATGTTGATCGCCTTGCCATCGAGCTTGCGGCACAACTCCGGCGACAGCACTTGCATGTAGCGTGCAAGGATCACTAGTTCGGCGCCGGACTCTTCGATGACCTGCCACACCTGACGCTCTTGGGACGGCTTGTCGTTCGGATCCAGCGGGAAGTGGTAGTACGGAATCTGGTGCCAGTCGGCCAGCGGCTTGAGGTCCGGGTGGTTGGAAACCACGGCAGCGACGTCCATCGACAACTGGCCGATGCGCTGGCGATAGAGCAAGTCGTTGAGGCAGTGATCGGCCTTGGAAACCATGATCACCACTTTCGGCCGATAGTTCGGCGCGACCAGTTCGAAGATCATGCCGAAGGCTTCACCACGCTCGGCCAGGCCCGCGCGGAACGACTGCTCGTCGAAGCCATCGGGTTGGCGAAATTCCACACGAATGAAGAAACGGCCCGAGAGCCGGTCATCGAAGGAGTGGTGCTCGGTGACGTAGCAGCCCTGCTCGAACAGAAAGCGGGTCACCGCGTCCACGGTGCCGAGCACGCTGGGGCAGTCGGCGGTCAGAATCCATGTGTCTGGGGCGCGGCTCATAGCAGTGACTCCCTTGAAAACGGTAGATGCCTCCTGTAGGAGCGAGCTTGCTCGCGAAGGACTTCAGGACGACGCGTTAAATCAGGAAGCACGCGTTATCGTTGACGTTTTTCGCGAGCAAGCTCGCTCCTACAGTTGATCGGTGATCAAGCCTGAACGCTCAGCCCGTACTCGGCAGAAGCATCCTGCAACCACAGCCACCAGTAATCCGAGAAGCTGCGACGAATCAACAGTTCCCAAGTGTCCTCAGCGGTGTGACGGATCATCAGTTGCGACTTGGCGAACACCGTGCCGACAGCTTTGCCTACCGGGAAGTTGTTCGGGTGCACGTCGTAGCTGGTGGACTTCATCAGCACCTGGCGCACGTTCGGGCCGCTCAGTTCGAGGACTTGCTGGCCACCGCTGACGTTGACGATTGCAATGTGCAGATCGCCAAGCGCTTTGCGGAGCTTTTGCTCGGCGGCCAATTCTTCGCCGGTCGGCACGATCAGCAGCCACTCATCCGGCCCCATCCATTGCAGGCTGGTTTCGCCTTTGACGATGACGCTCAGCGCGCCCGGCAACTCGATGCCAAGGGCCTTGTGCACGCCCGCGGCAAACGCGGCATCGTGGCCATCGCCACGAATGGTCAAGTGGCCGAGGAGTTTTTTCTCACGCACGGTCACGCCGGCGTTCTTGCGACCCTTGCCCACCAGGCTGGCGAGGTCGGCGTGATGCAGCGACGACTCGGCCTTGGCCCCGGAGGTTGGGCGTTGTTGGTAAACATTGGCTGCGGTCATAAAGCACCTGTGTTGAATTTTGTTGGTTCCGGCCCTTGTGGTGGCGCTTCTGCCGCCATCGCGAGCAAGCTCGCTCCCACAGGATTGAAGTCGCCAGAAAAATTTGTGTCAGGCATCAGTCCACTGTGGGAGCGAGCTTGCTCGCGATGGCGGCAGCTCACACCCCACAGGACCCGAAGCCTTTACACGTTCTGGCGTTCGCCCTTCGGATCGAAGAACACCGAAGAAACGATTTCCGCCTCGATCACGCTGCCATCCGCCAGCGGTGCGAACACGCGCTCGCCCATGCGGTTCAGGCCGCCCTTGACCACGCCCATGGCGAACGAATAGCCCAGGGAGTTGTGCAGGTAACTGGAGGTCACGTGACCAACCATGGTCATCGGGATCGCCTGCTTGGTGTTAAACACCAGCTGCGCGCCTTCCGGCAGCCATTTGTTCGGATCGATCGGCTTGAGGCCAACCAGTTGCTTGCGCTGATCACGCACGCAATCTTCACGGTTCATGCCACGCCAGCCGATCCACGAGAACGGTTTGGTGCGACCGACACACCAGCCCATGTTCAGGTCGTCCGGGGTCATCGAGCTGTCAGTGTCCTGGCCGACGATGATGAAGCCCTTCTCGGCCCGCAGCACGTGCATGGTTTCGGTGCCATATGGCGTCAGGTTGTACTTCTTGCCGGCATCGACGATTTTTTCCAGCACACCCATGGCGTAGTCGGCTTGCACGTTGACTTCGTACGACAGTTCACCGGTAAACGAAATCCGGAACACCCGCGCCGGCACACCACCGACCAGACCTTCTTTCCAGGTCATGAACGGGAAGGCTTCGTTGCTCAGGTCGATGTCGGTGACTTCAGCGAGCAGCTTGCGGCTGTTCGGCCCGGACAGGGTCATGGTTGCCCAATGGTCGGTGACGGAGGTGAAGTACACCTTCATCTCCGGCCATTCAGTCTGGTGGTACAGCTCCAGCCACTGAAGTACGCGAGCCGCGCCGCCGGTGGTGGTGGTCATGACGAAATGGTTATCGGCCAGGCAAGCGGTCACGCCGTCGTCGAACACCATGCCGTCTTCTTTGCACATCAGGCCATAACGCGCCTTGCCCACGTCGAGCTTGGTCCAGGCGTTGGTGTAGACGCGGTTGAGGAACTCGCGCGTATCCGGGCCCTGGATATCGATCTTGCCCAGGGTCGAAGCGTCGAGCAGGCCGACGCTGTCGCGCACGGCTTTGCACTCACGCTTCACTGCAGCGTGCAGGTCTTCACCGGATTTCGGGAAGTACCACGGACGTTTCCACTGGCCGACGTCTTCGAACTCGGCGCCGTTCTTCAGGTGCCACTGATGCAGAGCGGTGTAGCGTACCGGCTCGAAGATGTGCCCACAGTGACGACCGGCCACGGCGCCAAAGGTCACCGGCGTGTAGTTCGGACGGAACATGGTGGTGCCCATCTGCGGGATGGTCACGTTCAGCGAGCGGGCAGCGATGGCCAGGCCGTTGACGTTGCCGAGCTTGCCCTGATCGGTGCCGAAGCCCAGCGCGGTGTAGCGCTTGACGTGCTCGACCGACTCGAAGCCTTCACGGGTCGCCAGTTCGATGGCGGCGGCGGTGACGTCGTTTTGCAGGTCGACGAATTGCTTCGGCGCCCGTGCGGTGTTCTTTTCATGGGGCACCTGGAACAGCGCCAGGGTCGGCTCTTCGAGACGGCTCAGGGCTTTCGGCAGTACGCCTTCGACGGTCTGGAACCCGGCTTCAGCGGCGGCGCGGGCGCCTCCTTCAAAACCGTCGGCCAGAGAATCGCCAAGGCCGTAGACGCCGTTGATGCCACCGACACACACGCGTTTCTGCGGCGCTTCACCCGGTACGAAACCGAGGATGTCTTCGCGCCAGATCGGCTTGCCACCCAGGTGCGAAGCCAGGTGAACCACCGGGCTGTAACCACCGGAGCTGGCCACCACGTCGCATTCAAGCCATTCGCCAGGGCTGGTCACGGTGTGGGCTTTGACATCGATGGCGGCCACACGGGCAGCGGTCACGCGCTTGCTGCCACGGGCTTCGATCACGGCGCTGCCGGTGAGAATGCGGATACCTTTGGCACGTGCTTCTTCCACCAGCGCACCACGCGGGTTGCTGCGGGCATCGGCGATGGCCACCACTTGCAGGCTGGCATCGAGCCAATCCAGGGCAACGCGGTAGGCGTGGTCGTTGTTGGTCGACAGCACCAGCTTCTTGCCCGGTGCCACGCCGTAACGGCGCACGTAGGTCGAGATGGCGCCGGCGAGCATGTTGCCCGGTACGTCATTGTTGCCGTAGACCAGTGGACGCTCGTGAGCACCGGTCGCCAGCACCACGCGAGTGGCGCGGACCCGGTGGATGCGCTGACGCACCTGGCCAATCGGTGCGCGGTCGCCGAGGTGATCGGTCAGGCGCTCGTGAATGGTCAGGAAGTTGTGGTCGTGGTAGCCGTTGACGGTGGCGCGCGGCAACAGCAGCACGTCCGGGGTGTTCTTCAGCTCGTCGATGACGCTGGCGACCCACTCGGTCGCAGGCTTGCCGTCGAGGCTTTCGCGGGAATCGAGCAGGCTGCCGCCGAACTCTTCCTGCTCATCGGCGAGGATCACACGGGCACCGCTGCGCGCAGCCGCCAGTGCTGCCGCCAGGCCAGCAGGGCCAGCGCCAACGATCAGCACGTCGCAGTGCTGGTTCATGTAGTCGTAGGTGTCCGGATCGTTCTCGGTCGGCGAGCGGCCAAGGCCGGCGGCTTTGCGGATGTACTTCTCGTAAGTCATCCAGAACGATTGCGGGTACATGAAGGTTTTGTAGTAGAAGCCCGGAGGCATCAGCTTGCCGCCGACCTTGCCGAGAATCCCCATCATGTCGTTGTTCACGCTCGGCCAGCCGTTGGTGCTGGTGGCGACCAGGCCTTGATACAGCGCCTGTTGCGTGGCGCGCACGTTCGGGATCTGCGTGGCTTCGGTGGCGCCGATCTGCAGCACCGCGTTCGGCTCTTCAGCGCCCGCAGCGAAGATGCCGCGCGGACGGGAATACTTGAAGCTGCGACCGATGATGTCGACGCCGTTGGCCAGCAGTGCAGCGGCCAGGGAATCACCTTCGAAGCCTTTGTAGTTCTGGCCGTTGAAGGTGAAGCTCAAGACTTTGTTGCGGTCGATCCGTCCGCCGTTGGACAGGCGATTGATCTGGCTCATACCTTCTCTCCCAGAGCCGTGCTGGCCGCTTTCGGGCTA
This sequence comes from Pseudomonas sp. P4_C3, assembly GCF_056402075.1. Lineage (NCBI taxonomy): Bacteria > Pseudomonadati > Pseudomonadota > Gammaproteobacteria > Pseudomonadales > Pseudomonadaceae > Pseudomonas > Pseudomonas sp. P4_C3. The sequence continues at coordinate 31,363 of NZ_JBFUIC010000028.1, read as the reverse complement.
TCGGTCTTGTCGGTGAATTGTGGCTTGGTGCCGATCTTGTAGGTTTCGAGAATCTCGTAGGTCACGGTGTCGCGGGTGGCGTTGAAGTACTGACGGCAACCGGCGACGTGATCCCACAGCTCGTGGTGCAGACCGCGCGGGTTATCGCGGAAGAACATGTAGTCGCCCCACTCCTCGTCGGTGCAGGTGTTCGGATCCAGTGGACGCGGGATGTGCGCCTGGCCGGATGCATGGAATTCCTCTTCGGAGCGCAGTTCGCCGCAGTGAGGACAGAAGATATGCAACATGGGGATTTCTCCTGTTAGTGGGCAACCGCAGCAGCGCCGTGTTCATCGATCAACGCACCGTTGTGGAAACGGTCGATGGAGAAAGGTGCGGCCAATGGGTGCATTTCACCCTTGGCCAGGCTCGCGGCAAACACGTTGCCCGAGCCAGGTGTGGCCTTGAAGCCGCCGGTGCCCCAACCGCAGTTGAAGAACATGTTCGGTACCGGGGTTTTCGAAATGATCGGGCAGGCATCCGGCGTGGTGTCGACGATGCCGCCCCACTGACGGTTCATGCGTACGCGCGACAGCACCGGGAACATCTCGACGATGGCCTGGACGGTGTGTTCGATCACAGGGTAAGAACCGCGCTGGCCGTAGCCGTTGTAACCGTCGATACCGGCGCCGATCACCAGGTCGCCCTTGTCGGACTGGCTGATGTAACCGTGCACGGCGTTGGACATGATCACGCTGTCGATAATCGGCTTGATCGGCTCGGACACCAGCGCTTGCAGCGGGTGGGATTCGATCGGCAGGCGAAAACCGGCGAGCTTGGCCATGTGCCCGGAGTTACCGGCAGTCACCACGCCGACGCGCTTGGCGCCGATGAAGCCCTTGTTGGTTTCAACGCCGATGCACACGCCGTTTTCCTTGCGGAAACCGATCACTTCGGTCTGCTGGATCAAGTCCACGCCGAGGGCGTCGGCGGCACGGGCAAAGCCCCAGGCCACGGCATCGTGACGGGCCACGCCGCCGCGACGCTGGACAGTGGCGCCCATCACCGGGTAGCGAGTGTTCTTGGAGCAGTCGAGGTACGGGATCTCGTCGGCCACTTGCTTGGCATCGAGCAGCTCACCGTCGACGCCGTTGAGGCGGTTGGCGCTGACCCGACGCTCGGAATCACGGATGTCCTGCAGGGTGTGGCACAGGTTGTAGACGCCGCGCTGGGAGAACATCACGTTGTAGTTGAGGTCCTGGGACAGGCCTTCCCACAGTTTCATCGCGTGTTCGTACAGGTGCGCCGACTCGTCCCACAGGTAGTTGGAGCGAACGATAGTGGTGTTGCGCGCGGTGTTACCGCCGCCCAGCCAGCCCTTCTCGACCACGGCCACGTTGGTGATGCCGTGTTCCTTGGCCAGGTAGTAGGCCGTGGCGAGACCATGCCCGCCACCGCCGACGATGACCACGTCGTAGACCTTTTTAGGGGTCGGCGTGCGCCACATTTTCTGCCAGTTTTCATGATGGCTGAGAGAGTGTTTGAAGAGGCCGAAGCCCGAGTAGCGTTGCATAGTCATTTACTCCAAAACCGCACTCAGCGATAAACCGGGAAGTCCGCGCACAGGGCTGCCACTTGCTCGGCGACATTGGCCTCGACATCGGCGTCGCCGAGGTTGTCGAGGATGTCGCAGATCCAGCCGGCCAGCGTGACGCACTGGGTCACCTTGAAGCCGCGCGTGGTCACCGCCGGGGTGCCGATGCGCAGGCCGGAGGTCACGAACGGCGACTGTGGATCGTTCGGGACAGCGTTCTTGTTCACAGTGATGTGGGCGCGACCGAGTGCTGCATCCGCCTCTTTGCCGGTGAGGCCCTGACGGATCAGGCTGACCAGGAACAGGTGGTTGTCGGTACCGCCGGACACTACATCGTAGCCGCGTTTGATAAACACGCCGGCCATGGCCTGGGCATTGTCGATCACTTGCTGCTGATAAGCCTTGAAGCCTGGTTCCAGCGCTTCCTTGAAGCACACCGCCTTACCGGCGATCACGTGCATCAGCGGGCCGCCCTGGGCACCGGGGAATACCGCGGCGTTGAGCTTCTTCTCGATTTCTTCGTTGGCCTTGGCTAGGATCAGGCCGCCACGTGGACCGCGCAGGGTCTTGTGGGTAGTGGTGGTGACCACATCGGCGTAAGGCAGCGGGTTCGGGTACAGGCCGGCAGCGACCAGACCGGCAACGTGGGCCATGTCGACGAACAGCAGTGCACCAACCTTGTCGGCGATCTGACGGAAGCGCGGGAAGTCGAGGGTCTTGGAGTAGGCCGAGAAGCCGGCGACGATCATCTTCGGCTTGCACTCGACGGCCAGGCGCTCGACTTCGTCGTAATCGATCAGACCGGTTTTGGTGTCGATACCGTACTGCACGGCGTTGTACAGCTTGCCCGAGGACGACACTTTGGCGCCGTGGGTCAGGTGACCGCCGTGGGCCAGGCTCATGCCGAGGATAGTGTCGCCTGCTTGCAGCAGGGCCAGGTACACGGCGCTGTTGGCCGAGGAGCCGGAGTGCGGCTGGACGTTGGCGTAATCGGCGCCGAACAGTTGCTTGGCGCGCTCGATGGCCAGCGCCTCAACCTTGTCGACGTGCTCGCAGCCACCGTAGTAGCGCTTGCCCGGGTAGCCTTCGGCGTATTTGTTGGTCAGGCCGCTGCCTTGCGCTTGCATCACGCGCTTGCTGGTGTAGTTCTCCGACGCGATCAGCTCGATGTGATCTTCCTGACGTTGCTCCTCGGCATTCATCGCCGCCAGCAGTGCATCGTCGTAACCCTGGATCTGGTCTTGCTTGCTGAACATCGCGTCTCTCCCAGCGGCGGCGGTGCGCCATTCGTCTCGGTGAGGCACTGGTTTTTCGGCAGTGCCCTTTGATAGCGATGGTATGACTGGCTTGGAGTCGTCAAATGCCTACGGGCGCCACGCAAAGGTGCGTTTACGACATGGCGGGAAATGGCTGGCCGAACCCGACCGTCGATCCAGCGCAGATCCCCTGTAGGAGCGAGCCTGCTCGCGATAGCGGCGGGTCAGCCGACATCAATGTTGAATGTGATGCCGCTATCGCGAGCAGGCTCGCTCCTACAGGGTCATCCGATGGCCTGTCGCACTGCGAGCAACAGCAGGAAATGCACGGGATACAGCGCATACGCCCAACGTCGAATGGGCGGTGGTTTTACGTCATGGGCATGTCGCAACAAGAACACTCCGAGCCATGGCGCAATCAGACAAGTGGCGACTGCCGCCATCGCCACGTGATTGCCCAATCGAACAGAGTAATACAGCACCTGCCACTGATTGCCCGCCAGGCACACCAACCCCGCCAACAGCGCGAAGTACCAGGGCCGCTGCAGTACCAGCAGCATCGCCAGCGGCAACAGCACGCCAAAGAACCCGAACATCAATCGCTGGGAGAAAAACCCTGCCAGCAGTACCGCGCCGACGGCCAGCAGTCGCGATGCAAGCACCGGCTGCTGCCAGCCACGAACCACCAGCAAGCCCAGGGCAAGGGTGGGCAGCACATTCAAGGTGTCGGGATCGGGAATGAACATTCGGTAAGGAATTTCACTCACCGCGCTAAACAGCAGCAACCACCCCAGATAGCGCCACTGGCCACCGGTCGTCGCAGTCCCCACGCGCGCCAGATTGGCCGCCATCGCCAGGCAGAACCACGGAAACGCCAGGCGTCCCGGCACATACAGCAAATCGGCGGAATAACCGACATATCGCAGGTGATCGAGCACCATGCTCAAAAGCGCCAGCCACTTGAGCAGATCCAGTGCCCCGTCCCGCTGCTTTAAGTGCATGGCCTTGTGCATGTTCTTGTGCATAGTCACGTGCATAATTGCCCTTCGACCGTGTATTTTCCCGACAGCGACATCCTGTGCGCTCCACCTGACGATCTTGGGTACAGTGCGCACCCTCATTGACCACGGGACGCTTCACCATAGGCATCTCGACCACGGAAGCAGGCCATGACCGACAAGAGCCAACAATTCGCCAGCGACAACTATTCCGGCATCTGCCCTGAAGCCTGGGCTGCCATGGAACAGGCCAACCACGGCCACCAGCGCGCATACGGCGACGACGAGTGGACCGCCCGGGCCTCCGACGGTTTCCGCAAACTGTTCGAAACCGACTGCGAAGTGTTTTTTGCCTTCAACGGCACCGCCGCCAACTCGCTGGCGCTGTCGTCGCTGTGCCAGAGTTACCACAGCGTGATCTGCTCGGAAACCGCCCACGTCGAAACCGACGAATGCGGCGCCCCGGAATTCTTCTCCAATGGCTCCAAACTGCTGATCGCCCGCACTGAAAACGGCAAACTGACCCCGGAATCGATCCGCGAGGTCGCGCTCAAGCGCCAGGACATCCACTACCCGAAACCCCGCGTCGTGACCCTGACCCAGGCCACCGAAGTCGGCAGCGTCTACACCCCGGACGAAATCCGCGCCATCAGCGCCACCTGCAAAGAGCTTGGCTTGAACCTGCACATGGACGGCGCACGGTTCTCCAACGCCTGCGCATTCCTCGGCTGCACCCCGGCCGACCTGACCTGGAAGGCCGGGGTCGACGTGCTGTGCTTTGGCGGTACGAAAAACGGCATGGCGGTGGGCGAGGCGATTCTGTTCTTCAACCACAAACTGGCCGAAGACTTCGATTACCGCTGCAAGCAGGCCGGGCAGTTGGCGTCGAAAATGCGCTTCCTGTCGGCGCCGTGGGTCGGGATCCTGGAAAACGACGCCTGGCTCAAATACGCCAACCACGCCAACCACTGCGCGCAATTGCTGGCCGAAATGGTCAGCGACATCCCCGGCGTGGAGCTGATGTTCCCGGTACAGGCCAATGGCGTGTTCCTGCAGCTGTCGGAGCCGGCCATCGCTGCGCTGACCGCCAAGGGCTGGCGCTTCTACACCTTCATCGGCAACGGCGGCGCACGCTTCATGTGCTCGTGGGACACCGAGCAAGAGCGCGTGCGGGAACTGGCGAAGGACATCCGTGAAGTGATGTCCCACTAAAACTCTGGCTTACACCGCTCTCCTGTGGGAGCGAGCTTGCTCGCGATGAGGCCAGCACATCCAGCATTGATGTCAGCTGACACTCCGCCATCGCGAGCAAGCTCGCTCCCACAAAAGCCAACACCATCTCCCCCTGTTGCTTGCTCCTCGTCTACATTGTCTGTCGAGCCGATCCGCTCACATAACAACAATCAGGAGCGTCAGCATGTCATTGCAAGGCAAAACCCTGTTCATCACCGGCGCCAGCCGCGGCATCGGCCGCGAGATCGCGCTGCGGGCCGCACGCGATGGGGCCAACATTGTGATCGCCGCCAAAAGCGCCGAACCCCACGCCAAGCTGCCAGGCACGATTTTCAGCGTGGCCCAGGAAGTGGAAGCCGCTGGCGGCAAGGCGCTGGCCTTGCAGGTGGATGTGCGCGAAGAGGTTGCCGTCCGTGAGGCACTGGCCCAGGCCAACGAACACTTCGGTGGCATCGATGCACTGATCAACAACGCCGGGGCGATCAAGCTGACCGGGGTCCAGCACCTTGAACTCAAGCGCTTTGACCTGATGCACCAGATCAACACCCGTGCCGTATTGCTGTGTAGCCAGGCTGCGTTGCCGTACTTGAAGAAGTCCAGCGGCCACATCCTCAACCTGTCCCCACCCCTGAACCTGGCCACCAAGTGGTTTGCCCAGTACAGCCCGTACACCGTGACCAAATACGGCATGAGCATGCTGACCTTGGGCATGAGTGAGGAATTCAGGAATTACGGCATCAGCGTCAACTCGCTGTGGCCGCAGACCATGATTGCCACCGCTGCCATCGAGTTTCAGCTGGGGTCAAGGGAATCGTTCAAGCATGCACGCCTGCCTGCGATCATGGCGGATGCGGCGCATGTGATTCTGAGCAGCGCAAACCGCAGCCTGACAGGGCGCTTGTTGATTGATGAGGAAATACTGCGAGAAAGCGGTGTGACGGAGTTCGAGCACTATCGGTTCGCACCGGACAGCGACGACAAGCTGATGACGGATCTGTTCGTCGACTGATTGGATCGAACCCACCTCTGTAGGAGCGAGCTTGCTCGCGATGGACGCTAACGATAACGCGTGCTTTCTGAATAAACGCAGCGCTTTCAAGCCCATCGCGAGCAAGCTCGCTCCTACAGGGGGGCGACGTTAGTTAGAACTCGATACGCACGTCACCCTTCGGCACACTGCAGCACGACAGAATATACCCTTCGGCTTCGTCTTCTTCAGTGATCCCGCCGTTGTGTTCCATCTCGACTTCACCACCCAGCTTCAACACCTTGCAGGTGCCGCAGATGCCCATGCCGCAAGCTTTCGGGATCATCAGGCCGACCTTGGCCGCCGCCGCATGCACGGTCTCGCCCGGGGCCACGCGGATGCTCTTGCCGGATGCGGTGAATTCCACCTGATGCAGATCCGCCGCGTCGATTTCCGGGGCATCGGCCGCTTGTTCAGCGTGTTCCACGGCGTCGGCGCGGGCTTCTGGCGGAGTCGCGCCGAAGGACTCTTCGTGGTAGCGCGACATGTCGAAGCCAGCGCCTTCCAGCAAGCGCTTGACCGCGCTCATATACGGTGTCGGGCCGCAGCAGAACACTTCACGCTCAAGGAAATCCGGCGCCATCAATTCAAGCATTCTGTGGTTCAGGTAACCGCGATAACCAGCCCAGGGCTCACCCATGCCATGTTTCTCGCAAATCAGGTGCAGGCTGAAGTTCTCGATCCGCGACGCCATGTGTTCCAGTTCGCGGTGATAAATGATGTCTTTGGGCGAGCGGGCGCTGTGGATAAACGTCATGTCGACGTTGCCGTTGGTGTCGTAGAACCAGCGCGCCATGGACATGCACGGCGTGATGCCGACGCCGCCGCTGAGGTAGAGTATTTTCGGCGCAGGGAAGTCCATGGCATTGAACAGTCCGACCGGCCCGTGCACCGCCAGCTCCTGGCCTTCATGTAGAGTGTCGTGCAGCCAGTTGGACACCTTGCCCCCCGGCACGCGCTTGATGGTCACCGAAAAGCTGTACGGCACCGACGGCGAACTGGAAATGGTGTAGGAGCGCATGATCGGCACGCCGTCGATTTCCAGCTCCAGGGTGACGAATTGCCCGGGCTTGAAAAAGAACAGAATCGGCTGGTCGGCCATGAAACAGAAGGTGCGCACATCCCAGGTTTCCTGGATGACTTTGACGCAACGGACAATGTGTCGACCATTGGCCCAGGTCTGGGTGGTTACCGGGTTCAGGAAGCTGTTGGACATGCTGATCTCCACGGCCGACTGTCGGCCTTCATGTTGGCGATTCTGCGTATAGCGCGAACCACCCATTTACCTATCTGCGACATTCACATACTTATCGCGACCAGCCCCCAATTACCGGGGGTTGCGCGTCGGGAACAGATTGGGCCATGTCGCCCATGGATAAGGTTCCGGGCAGCGCCGGCCCCACACTCGCCTCAACAGATAACTGCTGTTTTTTGTCTTGCGTCGCACAACCGTAGCCACTATTCGCCGGCCACACAGAATGGCCTTGAGGATTAAATGATGGACGTCACTACTACCCTGAGCCTGGGCGATCCGCTGGAACCCGCACGCAAGGCCACCGCACAGATGCTGCAAGAGCGCGAGCGCACCTTCTCACTGCCGCAGCCGTTTTACTCCGACGAGCGCCTGTTTGATATCGACATGCAGGAAATCTTTCAGAAAGAGTGGTTGATCGCCGGCATGACCTGCGAAATCCCGACCAAGGGCAACTACCTGACCCTGCAGATCGGCAAGAACCCGATCATCGTGATTCGTGGCGCCGATGGCGTGGTGCATGCGTTCCACAACGTCTGCCGTCACCGTGGTTCGCGGCTGTGCACCAGTGAAAAAGGCAAAGTCGCCAAACTGGTCTGCCACTACCACCAATGGACGTATGAGCTGGACGGTCGCCTGCTGTTCGCCGGCACCGAAATGGGCGCCGACTTCGACATGAAGCAGTACGGCCTCAAGCCTGTGAACGTGAAAACCGCTGGCGGTTACATCTTCATCAGCCTGTCGGAAAACCCGCCGGCCATTGATGACTTCCTGTCGACGCTGAACCATTACATGGAACCGTACGACATGGAGAACACCAAGGTGGCGATTCAGACCACCTTGTTCGAAAAAGCCAACTGGAAACTGGTGCTGGAAAACAACCGCGAGTGCTACCACTGCAACGCGTCGCACCCGGAACTGTTGAAAACCCTGCTGGAATGGGACGACGTCACCGACCCGCGTGCCGACCAGGCCTTCAAGGATCACGTAGCCGCTTCGGCCGCTGCCTGGGAAGCCGAGAAGATCCCTTACGCTCACGCCAGCTTCGGCCTGCGTAACCGCATCGTGCGCATGCCGCTGCTCAAGGGCACCGTATCGATGACGATCGACGGCAAGCAGGGCTGCAAAAAACTCATGGGCCGGATCCAGAACCCGGACCTGGGCTCGATGCGCATCCTGCACCTGCCGCACTCCTGGAACCACTGCATGGGCGACCACATCATCGTGTTYACCGTGTGGCCGATCAGCGCCCAGGAAACCATGGTCACCACCAAGTGGATCGTGCACAAGGACGCGGTCGAAGGCGTGGACTACGACGTGGAGCGCATGCGCCAGGTCTGGGATGCGACCAACGACCAGGACCGTCGCCTGGCCGAAGAGAACCAGCGCGGGATCAACTCCACCGCGTACCAGCCTGGCCCGTACTCCAAGACCTATGAGTTCGGCGTGGTGAACTTCGTGGACTGGTACAGCGAGCGGTTGCTGAACAACCTTGGGGCCGAGCCTGCGCCTTATCTCAAAGGGGTTCCGGTCCAGGGCTAATCAAGATCAAAAGATCGCAGCCTTCGGCAGCTCCTACAGGTGTACACAAGACCCTGTAGGAGCTGCCGMAGGCTGCGATCTTTTTAAGGGCAACACACCATTACTGTAATGCCGAAGACCACCGCACCGACCCATTCTCGCCAATAAACGTCTCTTCGATGTTCTCCCCCACCAGCCGCACCTTCACATACCCGTTCAATACCCGATCCGGATAGGCCGGATCCCGCGCATTCTGCGTTTCCGACCACAACACCCGCGAATGCCCGTTCAGTTCACTGGCGTTGCCGTAAGGGATCGCCCCATGCCCGGCGCAACGTGCATGCAACCCGCCCTGGGTGGCGTAACAGATGCCGTTATGCAAATGCCCCCAATACCAGTAGTCCGGCTCGCGCCCCAGGGCGTCGCACACCGGTTGATACAGCGCGGTCTTGTTGTGCCCTGAGATGTCAAAGCCCTGGTGATGACTGAGCACCATCACTTTCTTGCGCTGCGGCAGGCTTTTCATCCAGTCGATCTGTGGTTGGTTCAGGGTGCCATCCATGTACAGGTTCATGGCGTCCGAGGCATACGCCGAGTCGAGGCCGATCACCAGCCAGTCGTCGTTGTACAACGCAAAATAGCTGGTGCCCTGCTGCGCCGCAAAGCGCTTGGCCAGTTCCTTGAAATAGCCGTGGGCGCCGCTGTACATCTCGTGGTTGGAATTGAGCGTGAACGAGCCCTGCGTGCCCATCGGCCAACCGGCCATGTCCACGTCTTCCTGGGAGCGGGTGCCGGCGTAATACACATCCCCCAGGTGAATAGTGAAATTGGCCCGGGCCAGTTTCATCTGATTGGCCACCGCCACCGCCGGGGCATGGCTGTCGAATGGCCCGGTGCCCCAGTCGCCGGCGATCGCCAGGGTCACGTCGCGCCCCATTTTCACCAGTGCCGGGTCCGTGGCGAACGGTGCGTGATGGTGCAGGTTTTCAATCCACTTCAGCAGGGCCTCGCTCCATAAAAGATCGAGCAGTTCCCATTTACGGCAACCGAGCAGACTGCCGTCCTTCAGCACCCGGGTTTGCAGTTCATCCACCGATTGCGGCAAGGGGCTGGCGTTACCGATGCGCAGGATAGACAAGCCGTGGGCCAACTCCCACGGCACGCTCGGCTGATCGTCCGGCAACTCGCCATGCTTGAGCACGTACTGCGCCTGATCGTGGCCACGTTTGAGCAGCGCGATGATGGCTTCGAACTCCTGGGGTTCGAGCTCGCTGACGAGCTTCATCCAGGCCATTTCCACGCGCGTGAGCAACCCGTGCAGCCGCACTTTGACCTTGTCGTACTCATTTCCCAAATGATTGACCAGTGACATATCGCCTTCCTCCATCCGATTGGAATCACAAGGTTTTCATGAACTCAATGAGCGCCCGCTTATCGAGTTCCGACAGCTGCGTGCCGTACAGGTGGCCGCCGTTGTGGTTGCCCTCCAGACGGGTGTCGTATTTGAAGTCCGCCGAAGCTTTCATTTGCTCGCCACTGGTGACGAAACCAACCTTGTCCTGGTCGTAAATGTCGGAGCCGGTGAAGAACACCTGCGGCCGCAGTTGCGGTGGTTGCAGCAGATCCCACAGTGTCGGCACCGAACCGTTGTGCAAGTACGGCGCGCGCAACCAGATGCCGTCGGTGGGCGTGTTGCTGTAGCTCTGGGTCTTGCGGTAGGCGCCAAAATCGAACGGCGACTTCTTGAAGCCGTGGAAGGCCGTCACCAGACCCGTGGTGAACGAATTCAGCCGATGGGGATCGGTACCCAGTTCATCAATGTTGGTGGTGACCTGACCGGTGTCGGTGCGGCCGAAATCATGGCAACCGGCGCAGTTGTTTTCCCAGACCGGCTTGCCCCTGGCGACCTTGGCCTGATCCAGCGCGAACGGCCAGGCCGGTGCCTTGTGGCCCAGCAGCCAGTTGGTCACCCGGTTGAAACTGGTTGGCAGCACCGACTCCGGCGTCGCGCCCACGGCCATGGCCGCCGCATAGTTGCGTTCGTGGATGTCGTTGTTGTTGCCGTCCCAGTGCAGGTACAGCGACTCCCGGGGTTTCTGGTTCCAGACTTGTGGCAAGTCGACGGTGCCGATGGTCGAGTCATCCGGGAAGCCGAACACCACCATTTTCGTCGGATTGAAGGTGTCGGTGCGACCCGGTCCTTGCGGTGCGCGCAGTTGTTGCCAGGCATAGGCCTGTTTCTGCTTGATCAGTGCGTTCGTGGCCATCGGGATGATCAGGTAGCGGTTGTACAATCGCTCGAAAAAACCGAGCTGGAACTTGCTGTTGATCGCTGCCATCACCGCGTCGGTGGTGAATTTCGGGTCGCTGGCGCAATCGTAGGCGAACCACTGGAAGGCTTGCAGCTGCAGGGTGTTGGCCGGCGCACTGGCCACCGCAGTGGCGACGTCGCTGGCATTGGTGCGGTAGGAGCCGGTGTGGCACAGCGCGCAGTTGGGCTCCACGGTCGGGTAGCCGATTTGTCGTTTGGCCATGCCGATCGGCAGATCCTTGCCGTTTTCGTAGAGGAAACCGAACACTTCGTAGCCGCCAGGCTTCGGCAATTTTTCCGGGCACATTTGTGGCAGCACGGCGAACAGGTAATACGGGATCCGCGCCTCAATGCCGAGGCCGATGGCGGCGTACTTGTAGTGGTCTTCGTCGGAGGCGTATTGCTCGGCCGGCACCACCCGCAGCATCTGGTACCAGGTCTGGTAACCGATGAACGCCAGCAACAAAACCACAATCGAAGTGCCCACCTTGAAACTGTGCCGTTGCCAGCGCTGCGTCCACCCAGCACGCCAGGCCCGCCAGCCATCGCACAGCAAGGCCCACGGCCGACTCGCCGGAGCGCTGCCCAGGCACAGCAGAATCCCGAGGATCAGGGACATGCTCAGATCGCCCAGCAGCATCGGCACGAATACCTGGGCCTGGTTGCTCGTATTGATCAGATAGATCCAGAACGCCACGGCGACCAGTCGCGACAATACGCACAGCCACGAATGCACGACATATCGCGGTGCGTTGAAGCCTGATGGCATGTAGAACAGGCTGATCCCCACCAGCAGCATGCCGGCATTTTCCAGCCACGGATCGGAGAGTTGCGGCGGCATACCGAGCATCGAGGTCAGCAATGCCGGCGCAAACAGCGCCGGGATTGCGAACACCATGTTCATTAAAATGCCTAGCCAGATGAAGCGTTGAAACCAGCGGATGTAACTGTCCATGGCATCCCTTTCCTTTTGTCCTTTTCGAGCGCCACACCGCCCCCTTGTAGGAGCTGCCGAAGGCTGCGATCTTTTGCCTTTAAAAGATCAAGATCAAAAGATCGCAGCCTTCGGCAGCTCCTACGCGGTTGCGTCAGCCGAGGGCGGTTTTTTCCAGGTGTTGCAGGATGATCGGATACACATCCACCACCGCGTTCTTGCCGAACATGCAGTCGATGTGGCCGTAGCCCGGCACCACATGCCGGCTGTAGCGCTCCGGCCCGTGGGCCTTGCACACCCGCTCGTAGGTCTTGAGCGTGCTTTCCGGCAGGTAGCATTGGTTGTCGGCGCCGCTGATGAAGCAGATTGGCATGCTCAAGCGCTCAAAGTGCGGCATGTACACGTCATGCCCCTTGAAGTCCACTAGATGCCCCTTACGCACGATCAGCGCCAGATGCTCGAAGGTGTGCATGTTCGACTCACCGAACAGCTCGTGCAGGTTGTCGTGCAGGGTTTCATTGAGGGTGTCGTGGCGGTACAGCGAGGCGTACATGAAGGTGATGCGGTGGCACACCGGGTTGGTGCAGTAACCCTGGGCTTCGATCCGCGCATAGCCGTTGAGGGCTTTGTCGTAAAGCTTGTTGAACCAGTTCTCCTTACTGTCGGCGTAGGCCGTGAGTGATTTGACGCCGACCGCGTCGAGCATCCCCGGCAGGTGCAGCCCGGCCTTCAACCCTGTCGCAGTGGCGACCACGGTGTCGGCGGCAATTTGCGAGCAGACCACCGAGCGCACCCCTTGCAGCCCGGCCAGCAGCGACATGAAGAAAGTCGTCGCGCCGTAGCAATGCACCACGCACTGCACATCGTTAGCCTTGGTTTCCTGTTGGATCTGAGCGATGGCCGCCTTGAAATCGTATTGGGCGATCTGGTCGCCGTTCCATTCCTGTTTGCTCGCTGGTAGCAGAATGCTCACCCGCAAATCCAGCAACCAGACGTCGTAGTCATGCTTGCACAGGTATTCCAGCAGGTTGGTCTGGATCGTGTCGGTGGAGAAAATATTCGAGCCCACCCCCAAGCCATGCACCAGCATCACCGGGCCTTTTGTGCCGCCCTGATAGCGGGTCAGCCTTAGTTCGACGCCATCCTCGGTGGAGAAGAAATGCACACTCGGTGGCGGCGCATCCAGCGGCCGTTTCTGCCGCGGCGGTGCATCGGGGTTGAAGTAGATGTCACCGGCGAACACCCCGCCATAGCTTTCCCAGAGGATGCCGGCGAAGAACTTGCCGAAACGTGCCAAACCGTCGATGCGCTCGCGCTCGTTGCGGGCGTTGAGCACCTTCATGGTGGTCATCTGTTTGGCGAAATCGGTCGGGTGGATGTGCATCACCCCGGAGCCGATCACCTCGCCACTCTTGTCCGGCCCGCGATACAGCGTGATGTAGAGAGTGCTGGTGTCGTGCCAGATGTTCAGCACGCCATTGTCTTCCGGCACGGTTTTGAAGGCGCTGAAGAAATAATCACTGCCGTCCTCGGCGGTCAGCTTCATGTCGTAGTTCATGTGGCGCACGCCGACCTGTTGCTGATACTGCTCGAACAGGTTGAACACACCATTGCTGGCGGTCAGCGGCTCAGGCGACAACGCCAGCGCGTTAACCGTGCCGACCAGGGTTGCGGCGTGCTCCGGCTCCTTGATCATACGGTTGAGGTCGGCGGCGGTGATGGTCAGGGTGAAGTCGATCGGTGAATTGTCCGCTTCGCCACGCTTGGCCGCGGCTTCATAGACTTTCAGGTCGGTGCTTTGTGCAGCGGTGAAAGCCCGGGAGAAATAGCCCTTCATGGTTTCGGTGAACTGCACACCGAGGGTCTGCGGCACCGACGGTTTACGCGGCGCCGACGGCAGTCTGTAGTCGATGTGCCAGCCGCGATCAGCCGCCAGCAGACCCATATTGCGCTCGCTCACCGCCGAGATGGTCAGCAGCGGGTTGACCGCCAGCGACGTCGGGATCACCGCACCGTCGGTCACATACAACGAGGCGTACACATCGCTGCCGCTGGCACCACTGAACACCTGCCCCTTGTGGTTGACCACGCCTTGCGCCGCGTCCTCGCCCATCACGCAACCGCCCAACGGGTGTACCGAGACGATGCTGTGCTTGAGCAACTGGGTCCAGATCGGATTTTCCACCCAGATCCCGCCCAGCGCCTTGGTGCTCTGGTGCAGCCGTTGGTTGCCGAGTTTGACGTTTTCCTGCTCGCCGACACCCGGCCAGTCGATACGCAGCTGGTCCTTGCTGTCGAGCAGCATGCGTCCATTGCCGCTGTCGTGACTCATGATCAGGTAGGTCTGCATGTTGTGCAGCGCGCCGTAGTACGGGCCACGCAGGAAGCTCTCGACTTCGCGTTCCTTGTACTTCACCTTGGCGCTGAACGTGTCGTCGCTCGGTACGCCAAGCAACTCGGCGAATCCGGCCATGCTCGGCACCATCGGCCGGCCGAGGGCGCCAGGGATCGAACCTTCTTCGATGACCATGCGGCTGCGCCAATCGCCTTCGGTACGCATGTCGATGATCGAGGTAATGCAAGGACCGACCGGGTGCAGTTCCTTGGCCGGATGCGCGCCGAAACCGATACCGTTGATGCTCTGTTCGCAGTTGTGGCCGAAGCCGAGAATGTCGCCGTTGCCGCTCATGTTCTCGCCAAGCTGGCCAGACATTGCCAGGCCTTTGTCGCGAGAGCGCAGGAGGATTTCGGTGGAGCCAAGCGTGCCGGCAGAGACCACGACGATGTCGGCTTTGACGAACAGGGTCGGTGCGCAAAACTTTTCGCGACCGCTCTCCAGGTACTGGAAGTGCACGATCCAGCCATCGCCATCGCGCTCCAGATACCGCACTTGGGCTTGACAGAAAATCTCCGCACCGTGGTTCCAGGCGTCCGGCAGGTAATTCATCAGCGTGGTGTTCTTGGCCTTGTTGTTACAGCCCGAAACGCAGTCGCCGCAGTGGTTGCACGGCAGCTGCTCGACGCCGACGTGGTTGGTGTTGTTCGGCAGTTTGTCGAAGGTCACGTTGATCGGTGGCTTGTAGAAAAGTGCACCCTGCTTGAGGTAATCCGCGGATTTTTTGTTGGCGTCAAGTTTGGGCAGGTTCGGCGCAGTGTCCGGATAGGGATTGGGCTTGAGCATTTCCCGGGCGCGGGCGTAACCGTCCTTGAGCAGGGTGTCACGGTGTTCGCGCACTTCCAGCGGCCAGCGCGGGTCGTCAAACACCCCGGGCTCCGGCTCCAGGGAGACGTTGGCGTTGATCAGCGACGTTCCGCCGAGGCCGCAGCCCACCACCACGTTCTGTTGGGCATTGACGTGCAGGTCGAACAGCCCGGTGCGTGAACCGATGTGGCCGTCCGGATCGTGCACCTGCAGCTCTTCAGTGGCGGCGAGCATGGTGTTGGGGTACTCGCCGGGGCGGATTTCCCGACCGCGCTCCAGCAGGCACACCCGTTTACCGGCCCGGGACAGGCGCGACGCGGCAATGCCGCCGCCGTAACCGGAACCGATGACGATCACGTCGTAGTGTTCCTTGATCTCGCTGATGGGCGTTGCAATCCGTGTCATGAGTAGGTTCCTCTCAGGCGAATTGGGCAACTCTACGGTTGCCTGCAATCAATGGACGAACGGGCACCAAGCCTGCGGGCGAACCCGGCGGCGGCGCAGCGGTTTGGGCAGGATTCAGGCGCTATAGGCGAGCGCGCTGGTTGGCGGTACGACGCAGCGTGCGTTTGCGCGGCAACGGCGTCGTCAGCAAAGCGCGGAACGCGCAGGGAATGGGGGACGAGCGATGGGACTGGCTATCCATCATGTGTTCTCCCTGAACCTGATGTGGATAAGTGACGGCTGTCCTTGGTGCCATTGGAGTGAAGACAGGCGACAGAATGAAGTCAAGGTATTGCCCTAGAACTGTATGAAATCTGAGCTATCGCGTTGCGCACTATAGCCGGCGGGGCTTGCAGGGTTTGGCGAACAAGTTATCCACATAGCCACCCACAGCAAATGGGGACAACTATGGAAGTGCTGGAAACTTTCTCCACAGAAAACGAAGAAAATCCGTGACTTATTCAAAATCGGAGTTTTCTGCGGCAGCAGGTCATTTTTTAATCAACAGCACAGACACCACGTTCTACATGGCCTGTGGCGGATGACAAACACCTTATCCACAGAAGCGCCAACAGACTTTGGGGGCAACTTCCCGACTTCTGTGGAAAACCTCTGAAAGCCACGAAATATCTGCACTTGCCAGCGCTTCAACTGTAAAAGACAGCGGATTGGTCGTTTTTTGATCAAACTCATGAAAGTCACGTTTCATAAGGCCTGCAGCGGTAAGCGAACATCTTATCCACAGAAACGCCAACAGAGATTGGGGGCAAGTCGCAGCGCTCACGCGTCCTTATTCCCTGAAAAAGCCATGAAAAACCATAGCTTAGGCTGGTTATTTTTTGATCTTGTGGCTGTATCGCCCGGTTTTCACGGGCTGCAGCGATGGGCAAACAGGTTATCCACAGTGGCGCTAACAGGGATTGTGGGTAAAACGCATCAACCCTTGTTGAAACACGAGCGCCCCGACTCGATATCCAGATTCAACTCAAAGTCATTGAAGGCACGCCAGCCGAGCAAAATCGACGGCACGTACCGACCAAGCACCCATGACGGCGGGATGGTGAAGCGCGGGTAGTACTTGTAGGTAATGGGCATGCTATGGCCTGACAGATTCAGCAGGCCCTTGAAGGTCTGATAGCGTGGCTTGTCGGCAGAATCAACGGGGGAGTTGCCCGGCGAGGCCGACGTCAGGTAATCGACATTGCCGGTGTCGACGATGGCCCGGGTAACCCGATTATCCAGGCGTGCGGCGATGGTCAAGCGTTGATTGATGTCCATGCGGGTATACACAATCGACGATTCACAGCGCGCGGCAGGCACCGGGTTCAGTTCCAGGGTTCTGCGGGTGATTTTCAGGCGTCCCAACTTGCTGATCAGGTCCAGCCCCAACAAATTGTCCCGGTCGCTGACAAACACCAGCACATTCCTGAACTCGCTGCCTCCCACCTTTATCGAGTCAAGAATCCCCAGCCCGGCGGACAGGTCGCTCTCGCCATAAAAAGTGCTGTAGGCGTAGTGGGCGTCGGGCAACAGCCGGATCTCCATCAGCCTGGCGGTCTCGACATTGACCCGTGTTTGCGGGGCGCCGGTATCGAGTACGAAACGCGCCGAATGACCATTGGCCGCGTCGACATCGATGAAAGGCAGCACCTCGCTGGCAATGAAAGAGTCACTGGCATACGGATGAATCTTCAACACTTCGCGTTGCCCGGATCCTTTCACCGAGAACTCGCCGGTCCCTCTCAAGATCGAGAGGGACTGGTTGCCGAACATGGAAAACAACGCGTTCAGCTCCTGACTGGCCTCGATGGCACGGGCGTGTTTGCGCTTGACCGCCAGAACATAATCCGGCAACTGGTTGGCCGCTTTGGCTTCGAACATCCGGGCGATGACAGACACTGAACAACCGAGGTTCTTTTGTGCATCCAGCACCCTGTCACAGTGCTGGCGCATTTGCGCCAGGGAGGCGTTCTGTCCCTGCGCGGACTGCAGCCACTGATCGAAGTCCGGTTCGGGCTCAGGTCGCGTAGCGGCCATCGGCCCCGTCGACACGGCCATGCCCCATCCAAGCAGCAACACGCAGAGCTTTACAGGCTTCATGGGCAACCCACTCATAAAAACCGGGTTTTATGATCAAGCGCTGAAAACTCCGTAACACCCTGCCGCACCCTGCACAGCGCACAGTGAAAATGTAGTTCAACGAACAGGACCGGGCCCTAGGGCCGATACATCAGATAGGCTTCACCGGTAACCCGAATCATCGGATGCGGCGTGATCTGGCAGGTGTCGACGATACGGAAACCGTGACGCTCATAAAAACGCCGGGCGCCGGTATTCGCGGCGTAGTCGATCAGGCTCAGGCCATTGAGCCCTAGCCGGTTGGCCCGGTCGTAGGCGTAGGCGAGGAATTGCTTGCCCAACCCCTGGTTCCGCCAGCCTTCATGCAGCGCCAGGCTGGAAATATAGAGGGTGTCGGGGATTTCCATCGTGGCGTAGGGCGCCAACACCGGGTCGGTCACAGGAGCCGCCGACGGATCATGGCGCATCACGTAGCTGTGCAGCATGCCGACGACTTCCCCTTGTGCCTCGGCGATCAGACAATTCTGATAGGAAAAGTCCACATCATCGCGGGCATAGCGGGTGGCGCCGACATCCAGCAGGTCCTGGCCGGGTGCTGCCATCTGGCTCCAGATGTAATCTGCGGCGCCCTCCGATGAAATCTGGAACAACCGGGCAATCTCCCGCGCATCGCTGCGCAGGGCCGAACGAAACTCAACAGCCATTTATTTCCCCCAACGGACCGCTAGCGGACCACGCCTTCTTCAATCAACAACTTGAGTATCGCCTCAGCCCCAGCTTGCGCCGTAACGCCTTTGAGCACTTGTCCGCCACCGCCACTGGCTTTCGCCGTTGCGGCTTTCATACGATCGGCGCCGCTCTTGGCCTTGATTACCTTCAGGCGCTTGGGCCGTGGCTTGGCCGGTTGCAGGCTGGCGACCGCGAGCAATTGATCATCGATGACTTCAACTTCCTGCGCTTGCAGCACACCGCGTCGGGCCGGGCCGTAAGCGCTCTGGCGAGGCTTGGGCGCGGCGTTATCCACCGTTGCCAGAAACGGCAGGCGCACCTTCAGCCGCCGACGTTGACCGCGCGGCAAGGCCTGCAGCACCAGCGCCGAACCGCCGTCGATGGACTCGACCTGCGCCAGCCCCACCACCAGCGGCCAGCCCAGGCTTTCGGCCAGCAGGAACGGCAACATGCCCGAGCCTTCGCCGGTTTCCGCCTGGCTGCCGGTCAACACCACCTGAGCACCTGCATCACGCAGATACTCGGTCAGCGCCGGTAGCGCATCGGCGCCTTGCGGCTGCTCCAACACATGCAGTTGCTCCAGCCCCATGCCCAGGTAAGCGCGCAACGCAGGCTCGGCGATGTCGCCGGCATGCAGCACTTGCAGGTTATCCCCAGCCAGTTGCAGGCCCAGTTCTACCGCCCGCGCATCCTGTTCCGCGCGACGTGGCCGACCGGACGTCGGGTGGGCGCCGATGGACACCAGGCTGATGATTTTCGTGCTCATAACCCTTTCCTTCCCTTAAGCCGCATCGCGCTTGGCGTCGTTGCGATAAGCCTCTACCGCCTCGATCAAGGCTTGAAGAATCTCCGCGCTCTCACCGATCACCGAGAGGTCGGCACGCTTGATCATGTCGCAGCCAGGGTCGAGGTTGATCGCCACCACCTTGTCGCAGGCACCGATGCCTTGCAGGTGCTGGATCGCCCCGGAAATCCCCACCGCCACATAGACTCGTGCGGTGACCCAGGTGCCGGATGCCCCGACCTGACGATCGCGGGCCATGAAGCCGTCGTCCACCGCCACCCGCGAGGCGCCTTCGGTCGCGCCGAGGGCTTCGGCGGTCCTGTGGAAAAGTCCCCAGTCCTTGACCCCGTTGCCACCGGAGAAAATGAACTCTGCTTCAGCCATGGGGATTGCCGCTGGATCCACCGCCACCGCCCCCAGATCCTCGATGCGCGAGAGACTGCGGGCGACGGTTGTGGATAACTCCACCGGCAAGGCTTCGTGACGGGTTTCGCTGACCGGTTCGGCGCACTCGGCAGCCGCCAGAATCAAGCGCGCCAGCGGACGGGCAAGGTCTTGCAGGCCCGCACCGGCGCGGCCGATGCACTCCTGATCCTTGACCTGCCAGACCCGCGTGGCCGGGCGCTCGCCCAGTGCCGCGGCGAAACGTCGACCGAGTTCGCCACCGCCACTGCGGCTGTCCGGCAGCAACCAGTGACGCGGGCTGAACTGGTTATCCACAGCCCGCAGGCCCTGGACCCGTTGTTCCGGTGCATAACCGTTGAATTCGTCGCCCTCAAGCACTAGCAAGCGATCCACGCCAGCCGTAGCGAAGGCGTTTTCCTTGTGCTCACCGAAGACCACGGCCAATACCGCGCCGTCCTTGCCGGCCAACTGATGAGCCAGGCCGAGCAAGTCGCGGTCGTGGCTGCTCAAGCGACCGCCGACCATGTCCGGCACCACGCTGATGTAGAACGCGGGTGCAGGCACTTGATGCAGCGGCAATTGCACTTCAACTGCGGCCGAGCGTTTGGTCGCCCCGCCCTGCTGAGCGCCGCTGCGGTCGATTCGTTTGATGCCGTTGGGGCCGATAAAACCGATCCCGTGAGGATTCTTGCGGATGAGACCGTTAGGCCCCATCCAGCTGTGTTGCGCCGGTTGCATGGCCGCGTGCAGCGGGTGCAAGCGGTTGCGGGCGATCCATTCGGCGCGTGGGTCGCGGCGGATAATGTCGCTCATTAATGCACCTCCGCAGGTTCACGTTTGGCCGGTGCCGAAGGCTTTCCCGGCGTTGCGTCTTCGAGCAACGCATCGGCTACCAGTTCGGCGATGTCCTTGATCATTGGACGCGGTTCGACCACGCCTTCGAGCATCGCAGTGCACTGTGGACAACCCACGGCCACCAGTTCGGCGCCGGTTTCGCGGATATCGTCCATGCGCATGTCGGGAATACGTTGCTTGCCGGGAATGTCGGTGATCGGCGCGCCGCCACCACCGCCGCAGCAGCGCGAACGGAAGCCGGAACGTTGCATCTCTTTCACTTCGATCCCGAGGGCGCGCAACACCTGACGCGGCGCCTCGTACTCGCCGTTGTAGCGGCCGAGGTAGCACGGGTCGTGGTAGGTCACGCTGTCGCCTTTGTGCTGACCGAGATTGAGCGCGCCAGCATCGATGATTTCCGCCATGTAGGTGCTGTGGTGCTGCACCAGGTAGTTGCCATCGAAGGCACCGTACTCGTTTTTCAGCACGTGGAAGCTGTGCGGATCACAGGTGACGATGCGGTTGAAACTGTATTTGGCCAGGGTCTGGATGTTGCGTTTGGCCAACAGCTGGAAGGTCGCTTCGTCGCCCAGGCGCCGGGCCACGTCACCGCTGTCGCGCTCTTCGAGGCCGAGCACGGCGAAGTCGATTTTCGCCGCCTTGAGCACTTTGACGAACGCGCGCAGGGTGCGCTGGTTACGCATGTCGAAGGCGCCGTCGCCGACCCAGAACAGCACGTCGGTGGATTTCTTTTCGCTGAGCAGATTGAGGTTCAAATCTGCCGCCCAGTTCATCCGCCCGCCCGGCGCGAAACCGCCCGGGTTGTCAGTGGCGATCAGGTTTTCCAGGACTTCGGCGCCCTTGTTCGGGGTTGCGCCTTTTTCCAGGGTCAGATGGCGACGCATGTCGACGATGGCATCGACGTGCTCGATCATCATCGGGCATTCCTCGACACAGGCACGGCAGGTGGTGCACGACCACAGGGTTTCGGCGTCCACCAGACCGTTGACGATCGGTTGATGCGGATTGCCCGCGTGCTCACCGATGGCCTTGCCCGGATACGGACTGCCGGCGAACTTGGCATCGGTGCCACCGGCCAGGCCGACGACCATGTCCTGAATCAGTTTTTTCGGGTTCAGTGGCTGGCCGGCGGCGAACGCCGGGCATGCCGCTTCGCATTTACCGCACTGCACGCAAGCGTCGAAGCCGAGCAACTGGTTCCAGGTGAAATCCTTGGGTTTTTCCACGCCCAGTGGCGCAGTTGGGTCATTCAGGTCGAGCGGTTTCAGCCCCGTGGAACGGCCACCGCCGAAGCGTTCGGCGCGACGGTGCCAGGCCAGGTGCAAGGCACCGGCAAAGGCGTGTTTCATCGGCCCGCCCCAGGTCATGCCGAAGAACAGTTCCGACACGCCCCACAGCACGCCAACTCCGAGAGTCGCTGCCAACAGCCAGCCACCGAAGTTTTCCGGAAGGATCCCGGCCACCGGCAGGGTCAACAGGAAGAATGAAGCCGAGAACGCCAGCAGGCTTTTCGGCAGGCGCATCCACGGGCCTTTCGACAGACGCGACGGCGGATTGCGTCGACGCAGGTAAACAAAGATCGCGCCGACGAACATCACCGCTGTCATCAGCAGCAGCGCATAGCCGAGGAAGCGGTTATGCAGGCCGAAACCGTGCACCAGAATCGCCAGCACGATGGACGCTACCGCACCGCCCGCCGTGGCGACGTGGGTGTTGGCAATGTATTTGTCCCGCGCTACCACATGGTGCAAGTCGACCATGTAGCGCTTGGGCATGGCGAACAGGCCGCCGATCAGGTCGACTTTCGAAGCCCGGCCCCGGCGCCACATGGCCACCCGCCGCAACGCGCCCAGGACACCAAGGCCAAGGGCGGCGAACAACAGGATTGGAAGAAGGGTGTTCAACATGGTGAAGCTCCCAAAGACCGCAGGGTCTTGCAGGCCAAACTACCTGGATGCCTTGCCCGATTCCTTGTAGGAGCGAGCTTGCTCGCGAAAAACCTGAGAACGCCGCGCTAAGTCAGACTCCCCGCGTCATCGTTCACGTCCATCGCGAGCAAGCTCGCTCCTACAAGGGTTATGTGCAAGCTCTTAGAAATCCTTGCACAACCGCAGCGCGTCATAGATCGCCGCGTGGGTGTTGCGCTGGGCTACGCAGTCGCCGATACGGAACAGCAAGTAGCCGTCACCCGTGGTGCTCAGCGAAGGTTGCGGCTTGATCGCAAACAAGGCTTCGATGTCCATCTGGCCTTTGTTGCGCGAGCCTTCCTTCATGGCGTAGTAGATTTCTTCGTCCGGACGCACGCCGTTTTCGACGACGACCTGGTCCACCACCCGCTCCTCTTTGGCGCCGGTGTATTCGTTTTCCAGCACCGCCACCAGCTTGTCGCCTTCGCGGTAGACCTTCTCCAGCATCATGTCGCCGGTCATGATCACTTCTTTCGGGTACATGCTGCGGTAGTAAGTCGGGAACGACGTACCGCCAATGGCCACGCCCGGCTTGATGTCGTCGGTGACGATCTCGACCTGGCTGCCCTTGTYGGCGAGGAAGTCGGCCGTCGACATCCCGGTGAACTCGCAAATGGTGTCGTAGACCAGCACGTTCTTGCCCGGCGCAACCTTGCCGTCGAGGATGTCCCAGCTGCTGACCACCAGGCCTTCAGCCGCGCCCCAATGTTCGTTCTGTTCCAGGAATGGATGACCGCCGACAGCGAGCACCACCACGTCCGGACGCAGGTCGAGAATGGTCGCCGCATCCGCCGCCACGCCCAGGCGCAGGTCGACTTTCAAACGCGCCAGTTCCAGCTGGAACCAGCGAGTGATACCGGCGATCTGGTCCCGTTGTGGAGCTTTCGACGCGGTAGTGATCTGCCCACCGATAAATTCTTTCTTTTCGAACAGGGTCACGTCGTGGCCACGTTCGGCCGACACGCGAGCGGCTTCCATCCCGGCTGGGCCGGCACCGACTACCACCACCTTGCGTTTGACACCGGTGGTTTTCTCGATGATGTGCGGCACGCCCATGTATTCACGGGAGGTCGCGGCGTTCTGGATGCACAACACGTCCAGGCCCTGGTACTGACGGTCGATACAGTAGTTGGCGCCGACGCACTGCTTGATCTGGTCGACCTGGCCCATCTTGATCTTGGCGATCAGGTGCGGGTCGGCGATATGGGCGCGGGTCATGCCGACCATGTCGACGTAGCCACCCTCCAGAATACGGGTCGCCTGGTTCGGGTCCTTGATGTTCTGCGCGTGCAGTACAGGTGCCTTGACCACTTCCTTGATACCGGCCGCCAGATGCAGGAACGGCTCCGGTGGATAACTCATGTTGGGGATAACGTTGGCCAGGGTGTTGTGGGTGTCGCACCCTGAACCCACGACACCAATAAAATCGATCATGCCGGTGTCGTCGTAGTACTTGGCGATCTGCTTCATGTCCTCATGGGACAAGCCATCCGGGTGGAATTCATCACCGCACAGACGGATGCCGACGCAGAAATCCGGACCGACTTCCTTGCGCACAGCCTTGATCACTTCCAGGCCGAAACGCATGCGGTTCTCGAAGCTGCCGCCCCATTCGTCGGTACGCTTGTTGACCCGAGGGCTCCAGAACTGGTCGATCATGTGCTGGTGCACGGCGGACAATTCGACGCCGTCCAGGCCACCGGCCTTGGCCCGCGCCGCTGCCGTGGCGTAGTTGCCGATCACCCGCCAGATTTCTTCCGGCTCGATGGTCTTGCAGGTCGCACGGTGCACCGGCTCACGGATGCCCGACGGCGACAGCAGGGTTGGCCAGTKTTCGCCGTCCCAACGGGAACGACGGCCCATGTGGGTAATCTGGATCATGATCTTCGCGCCATGCTTGTGCATGGCATCGGCCAGGTTCTGGAAGTGCGGAATGATCCGGTCATCCGCCAGGTTCACCGACTTCCACCAGCCTTGCGGGCTGTCGATGGCCACGCTGGAGGAGCCACCGCAAATCGCCAGGCCGATCCCGCCCTTGGCTTTCTCTTCGTAATACTTGACGTACCGGTCGGTGGTCATGCCGCCGTCGGTAGCATAAACCTCGGCGTGCGCGGTGCTGAGCACGCGGTTACGGATGGTCAGTTTGCCGATCTGGATCGGCTGGAACATTGCTTCGAAAGCCATGGCGGGTTCCTCGACTTACAACGGCTTGACGATGAACAAGCCGTCTTCGTGGCCCTCTTCGGAGCCACCGTAGACTTGCTCGGCCACGGTACGGATCTTGCTGCCGCGAGCGGCGAGGATCTGGTCCATCGCGCCTGCAAACCAGCCAGTGAACATGTAGTCGACCTTACGCCCGACCTTGCCGTACACGTAGACGAATGCCGAGTGTTCGAGCTTGACGCTGGCGGTGCCTTTGTCGAGGTCGATGTCCTGGATCTTGAACAGGCCCCAGCCGCGCTGCGACAGGCGCTTCATGTAGTGTTCGAACACCGCGACGCCTTCCAGGCCGTGGCATTCGGCTTCTTTTTCACACCAGTGCCAGGCAGACTTGTAGCCGGCCTTGTAGAGGATTTCGGCGTAGGCTTCAGCGCCCAGCACTTCCTCGATGCCCATGTGGTTGTTGACGAAGAAATGGCGTGGCACGTACAGCATCGGCAGGGCGTCGGAGGTCCAGACACCGGTTTCGCTGTCGACTTCGATTGGCAATTGCGGGGCGATCTTGGCCATGGAAACTTAACTCCAGAAAATTCGTTGTGTTGCCCGCTGCACGGACGGCAGCGGGAAAGGATTCAGAGATGCGGTGGCTTATTCGCCCCAAACGTCCTTGAGGACATTCACCCAGTTCTCACCCATGATCTTGCGCACCACGCGCTCGGAGTGGCCGCGCTTGAGCAGGGTCTCGGTCAGGTTCGGGAACTCGCCCACGGTGCGGATGCCCAGCGGATTGATGATCTTGCCGAAGCTGGTCAGGCGGCGGGCGTAGCCCTTGTCGTGGGTCAGGTATTCGAAGAAGTCCTGGCCATGGCCCTGGGTGAAGTCGGTGCCGATGCCGATGGCGTCTTCGCCGACGATGTTCATCACGTATTCGATGGCTTCGGCGTAGTCGTCGATGGTCGAATCGATGCCCTTGGCCAGGAACGGCGCGAACATGGTCACGCCGACAAAGCCGCCGTGGTCGGCAATGAACTTGAGTTCTTCATCGGACTTGTTGCGCGGGTGCTCCTTGAGCCCCGACGGCAGGCAGTGGGAGTAGCAGACCGGCTTCTTCGATTCGAGGATGACTTCTTCGGAAGTCTTGGAACCGACGTGGGACAGGTCGCACATCACGCCAACCCGGTTCATCTCGGCGACGATTTCACGACCGAAGCCCGACAGGCCGCCGTCACGCTCGTAGCAACCGGTGCCCACCAGGTTCTGGGTGTTGTAGCACATCTGCACGATACCGACGCCCAGCTGCTTGAAGACTTCGACATAGCCGATCTGGTCTTCAAAGGCGTGGGCATTCTGGAAGCCGAAAAGGATGCCGGTCTTGCCCTGCTCCTTGGCTTTACGGATGTCGGCGGTGGTGCGGACCGGAATCACCAGGTCGCTGTTCTCGCGGATCAGCTTCTGGCTCGCGGCGATGTTGTTGACGGTGGCCTGGAAGCCCTCCCACACCGACACGGTGCAGTTGGCCGCGGTCAGACCGCCCTTGCGCATGTCTTCGAACAGTTCACGGTTCCACTTGGCAATAATCAGCCCGTCGATAACGATGCTGTCGGCGTGCAATTCGGCTGGGCTCATCAGGCTGTCCCCTTATTAGCGATTCATGCGCCGAATCGTCTGCCGGCGCTTTGGGCCAGCATATGCCTCGGTGCCCAAGCAGCCGGGTGCAAAAACGACAGGGGAATTGCCGAAAGCGTCAATCCACGACAAAGGGTCGTCGCCAGGCACTATCACCGACCTGTTCAAGGCCCTCGGCTTGGGCCAGAATTCGCCGCATCACTGGAATAGAGCGGCGACCTGAATGAAATCCATCCTTCTGGCTTTGGCACTGATTGCGACCGGCGTACACGCAGCCGAGGTGGCCGACGACAACCCGTGCGACAAAGTTGAAAACGACGTCCAGACCCTCGAGTGCTCGGCCTTCAGCAAAACCACCGCCGAAGACCTGCTCAAGGAAAACCTCCAGGGCCTGAACGACCGCATGCAGTCGCAGTACGGCAAAAACCCGTCGCAACTGGCCGACATCGCCGCCAAGATCAAAGCCGCCCAACAGCAATGGCTGAAGACCCGCGACGCAGATTGCGCCGTCGAAGCCTTCCCGGCCACCGCTGGCAGCAAGGCGTTCACCATTGCCCAGAACGATTGCGTGGCGCGGATGAGCGACGAGCGGTCGGAGTTTTTGGAGTCGATTGGGCAGGAATAGTCCTGAATGTCTCACTGAAAGCTGGCACTACCACCAGCTTTCAATCGCCAAAAAAACCTTTTCCCACAACGCACTCTGATCTGACCTACAGCTTCCGTCCAAAGCCGCTGTTCTGCGGACTTGTCACGCAACATGCCGACAAATGTTGTTGATGGCCAACCATAAAAATATAAGCAAAGATTCGCAAATCTTATAAAAGACTTATATTCTTCCATGAACAGCATTCACTGGACTCGAAAGGCCGTTAAGCAACTCTTGAGATTGCATTCCGTTCACCAGATTCAGGTTCGTGATGCCATCACGGCGCTCGCTGGCATGCCTGAGGCAGGCAATGTCAAAGCACTGGTCGGTCATGACTACGCTTATCGGCTGCGTGTCGGTAATTACCGGGTCATGTTTGATTGGGATGGCGCGATCAAAGTGGTCAGTATTCAAGAGGTCAAAAAACGCGATGAACGCACCTACTGACATTCAAATCATCAACGACGCCGAAGGCAATCCAGCCTTCGTGGTCATTCCCTATGCACAATACGTGGCGCAGAAAATCGAGCCCGACTTGATCCCCCATGAGGTGGTGAGCCGTATCGTCGATGGCGCTACCCCTATCCGCGCCTGGCGCGAACACTTGAACCTTACCCAGGATGAAGTGGCCAAACGCATGGGCATAACCCAGCCTGCCTTTGCCCAACAGGAAACAGTCGCCAGACCCCGTAAAGCCACTCGCGAAAAAATCGCTTTGGCGTTTGGCATCACCGCCAGCCAGCTTGAGCTGTAAGCTGCACACCCTCTGTCACTAATGGGATTGAACATGAAAGTCTGCGGCATCGAAATCAAAGGCAGCGAAGCGATCATCGCCGTGGCCACGCTGGACGGTCAGGCGCTGGGCCATGTCGCGCTCGCCACCAAGAAAATTGCCTTGGACGATGACGACGAAGCCGCCAACGTCAAAGTGTTCGCCGCTCAGGTCGCTTCGTTTGTCCGCGAGAATTCCATCGACCGCATCGCGATCAAGAAGCGCAGCAAGAAAGGCGAGTTCGCTGGCGGGCCGACGACGTTCAAGATCGAAGGGGTTTTTCAGTTGCTGGAAAATTGCGAGGTGACCTTGCTGTCGCCGCAGACCATCAATGCCCAGGCCAAGAAGCACAACTTCGAACTGCCGGGAACGCTGAACAAGTATCAGCATGAGGCTTACAAAGCGGCGTGTTCGGCGTTGGTGAAAAAATAAAATAAAAGATCTTTATGCCTTGGCGGTGCGTCGATCCTCCCGCGGGCACCGCTCATACTTCGCCCGATAACTGCGGGTGAAATACGACGGCGACTCAAACCCGCAGGCAATGCTCACTTCCAGCACGCTCATGTCGGTCTGACGGAGCAACTGCCGCGCTTTTTCCAACCGTAACCGCAAGTAGAAATTGCTCGGTGTGTCATTCAGATGCAGGCGAAACAGGCGCTCCAGCTGCCGCCGCGTCACCTTGATCGATTCCGCCAGTTCCAGCGTGCTCAGCGGCGGTTCGCTGTGCTGCTCCATCTCGCCAATCACATGCACCAGCTTCTTGTTGCTGATGCCATAGCGCGTGGCGACTTCCATGCGCTGGTGGTCTTTGCGCGGGCGGATGCGGCCTAGCACGAATTGCTCACTGACCTGGATCGCCAGATCGGGGCCGTGGGCCTGGGCGATCAGATCCAGCATCAGATCGATGGAAGCGGTGCCGCCGGCGGAGGTGATGCGCCGGCGATCGATCTCGAACAGCTCCTGGGTGACGCTGAGCTGTGGATAAGATTCCTTGAAGGCGTCGATGGCTTCCCAGTGCAGGGTCAGGCGATGGCCGTCGAGCAGCCCCGCCTCGGCGAGGATGAAGCTGCCGGTGTCGATGGCGCCCAGGGTCACGCCTTCGTGGTCCAGGCGGCGCAGCCAGTGTTCCAGCGCCGGGGTGGTGAACTTCAGGGGCTCGAACCCGGCGACCACCAACAGCGTCGCGCCTTTTTTCAACGGTTCCAGCGCCGCGTCGGCGTTGACCGACATGCCGTTACTGGCCAGCACAGCCCCACCATCGGCGCTCAGCACATGCCAGCGGTACAACTCGCCAYGAAAGCGATTGGCAACCCGCAACGGCTCGATGGCCGAGATAAATCCGATGGCCGAGAAACCCGGCATCAACAAGAAGTAGAAATCCTGGGACATGGAGCGCACTCGCTTAGCAGGTAACAGGAGGCCAGGTAACGAGAGGGCGGGCAGCGTAGGGAAGTTGATACGCCACTTGCGAGCGGCATTCAAGAGCACAGGTCGCTGCAGTGCAAGAGCTGGTCGCCGCAGTGCGCTTTCATCGGTGCTTTGCTGCGTAACTTGGCATCACCGGCGCATCAGACACCGGAACTCACAATAAACGAACTGCCGAGGAACCTGAGATGAAACGACTGATCAGCAGCTGTGTTCTTGCACTCAGTGGTACCGCTTTGCTGAGCGCCAGTGTCATGGCCGCCGAACCCGCCGCGTGCCAGAACGTGCGCATGGGTGTAGTGAACTGGACCGACGTGATCGCCACCAGTGCCATGACCCAGGTATTGCTCGATGGCCTCGGCTACAGCACCAAACAAACCAGCGCCTCCCAGCAAATCATTTTTGCCGGGATCCGCGACCAGCGTCTGGACCTGTTCCTCGGCTACTGGAACCCGCTGATGACCCAGACCATCACCCCGTTCGTCGACGCCAAACAGGTCAAGGTGCTTGAAGCGCCAAGCCTGCAGGATGCCCGCGCGACCCTCGCCGTGCCGACCTACCTCGCCGACAAGGGCCTGAAAACTTTCGCTGACATCGCCAAGTTCGAAAAAGAACTGGGCGGCAAGATCTACGGCATCGAGCCTGGCTCGGGCGCCAACACCCAGATCAAGGCGATGATCTCCAAGAATCAGTTTGGCCTCGGCAAGTTCCAGCTGGTCGAGTCCAGCGAAGCCGGCATGCTCGCCGCCGTGGATCGCGCCGTACGTCGCAACGAAGCCGTGGTGTTCTTCGGCTGGGCGCCGCACCCGATGAACGTCAACGTGAAAATGACCTACCTCACCGGCAGTGAAAACGCCCTTGGGCCGGACGAAGGCAAGGCCACGGTGTGGACCGTCACTGCACCGACATACGCCGAACAATGCCCGAACATCGGTCGCCTGCTGAGCAACCTGACGTTCACCGCCGAAGACGAGAGCCGGATGATGCAGCCGCTGCTGGATCACAAGGACGCTTTCGAGTCGGCCAAACAATGGATCAAGGATCACCCGCAGGACAAAAAGCGCTGGCTTGAAGGCGTCACCACCTTCGATGGCAAACCGGCCGCTGAAAACCTGCAACTGACCAGTAAATAAACCCGAACGAACCACCGACTCGCAGCTCCAACGGGCTGCGAACGGGACCACCACGCCTGGCCAAAACCAAAAACTCGCCTGTAAGGAACTGCCTCATGAACCACGACGTCATCATCACCTGCGCACTCACCGGTGCTGGCGACACGACCGCCAAGAGCCCACACGTGCCGGTCACCCCGAAACAAATCGCCGCTGCTGCCGTGGAAGCCGCCAAGGCCGGCGCCACCGTGGTTCACTGCCATGTGCGTGACCCGCAAACCGGCAAGTTCAGCCGTGACGTGGCGCTGTACCGCGAAGTGATGGAGCGCATCCGCGAGGCGGACGTGGACATCATCGTCAACCTCACCGCTGGCATGGGCGGCGACCTGGAGATCGGTGCCGGCGAGAATCCGATGGAATTCGGCCCGAACACCGACCTGGTCGGCCCGTTGACCCGCCTGGCCCATGTCGAAGAACTGCTGCCGGAAATCTGTACCCTCGACTGCGGCACCCTGAACTTCGGCGACGGCGACACCATTTACGTGTCCACCCCGGCCCAGCTGCGTGCCGGTGCCAAACGCATTCAAGAGCTGGGCGTTAAAGCCGAGCTGGAAATTTTCGACACCGGTCATCTGTGGTTCGCCAAGCAGATGATCAAGGAAGGCCTGCTCGACAACCCGCTGTTCCAACTCTGCCTGGGTATCCCTTGGGGCGCGCCAGCGGACACCACCACCATGAAAGCCATGGTCGACAACCTGCCGGCCGACGCGGTCTGGGCTGGCTTCGGTATCGGCCGCATGCAGATGCCGATGGCGGCGCAAGCGGTGTTGCTCGGCGGCAACGTACGGGTCGGGCTGGAAGACAACCTGTGGCTGGACAAGGGCGTGCTGGCGACCAACGGCCAACTGGTCGAGCGCGCAGGCGAAATCCTCAGCCGCCTCGGTGCCCGCGTCCTGACCCCGGCTGAAGGCCGGGCAAAAATGGGCCTGACCAAGCGCGGTTGATCCCAAACACAAAACCTGTAGGAGCTGCCGCAGGCTGCGATCTTTTGA
>NZ_JBFUIC010000027.1:0-37098 GCF_056402075.1 Pseudomonas sp. P4_C3 | reverse complement strand
GCCAGCGTTGTGGTGCTCGAGCGTGAGAGCCAGCCGGGCTATCACGCCACCGGACGCTCCGCCGCGATGTTCATGGAAAGCTATGGCACACCGCAGATCCAGGCATTGACCCGCGCCAGCCGGGACTTCTATGAGCAACCGCCCACTGACTTCACCGAACATGCACTGCTGGAGCCTCGCGGCTGTCTGTACATCGCCGGCGAGGGGCAACAATCCCTGCTGCAACAAACCTTCGATGCCGGGCAGGCACAGGCTGGCAATGTTTCATTGATTGATACCGAGCAGGCCCTCGCGTTGGTGCCCTGCCTGCGCCCGGAAGCGATTGTCGGGGCGATGCTCGAAACCGACGCCCGCGACCTGGACGTCCACGCGTTGCACCAGGGTTTTTTACGGGCCATGCGCCGTGCCGGTGGCGTGCTGCAGTGCGATGCCCAACTGAGCGTCGCCACCCGCGAAGGTCGTCACTGGCACCTGACACTGGCCGACGGCCGCCAGTTGCGCGCACGCAACCTGGTGAATGCCGCGGGCGCCTGGGCCGACCAGGTGGCACAGCAGTGCGGCGTGCAGCCCATTGGGTTGCAGCCCTGCCGACGCAGCGCCTTTACCTTCGACGGCCCTGAAGGCATCGACTTCTCACGCTGGCCTGCGGTGATCGGCATCGACGAAAGCTTTTACTTCAAACCGGACGCCGGCCAACTGCTGGGTTCGCCGGCCAACGCCGATCCCGTCCCGCCACAGGACGTGATGC
Organism: Pseudomonas sp. P4_C3; assembly: GCF_056402075.1. Lineage (NCBI taxonomy): Bacteria > Pseudomonadati > Pseudomonadota > Gammaproteobacteria > Pseudomonadales > Pseudomonadaceae > Pseudomonas > Pseudomonas sp. P4_C3. The sequence goes on along the minus strand of NZ_JBFUIC010000027.1, from coordinate 36,350 downwards.
CCGAAGAGCTGGACATCGCCACCGGGATCTACCACATCGAAGCCGCCACCTCCTTGTCCATCCGCCGCCCACGCCACAGCTGGGCCGGCCTGCGCTCGTTCGTCGCCGACGGTGATCTGGTGGTTGGCTGGGACGATCACCGCGAAGGCTTCTTCTGGCTGGCGGCACAGGGCGGTTATGGCATTCAGTCCGCGGCTGGCGTATCGCAACTGGCCTGTGCCCAATTGCTCGATCAACCCCTACCCGAAGCACTGCGCCGCCAGGGCGTCGAGCCACAACGCCTGGCACTTGGTCGCTTGCGCTAATCAATCACCCCAATGAGGTTGCATACCATGTCTGACAATTTCCAGCGTTACCCCAGCCACCTGCCCTATCCGTTCTCCAAGGCCATTCGGGTCGGCGACTTTCTGTTCCTCTCGGGGCAAGTCCCGATGAACCCTCTGGGCGAAGTGGTGCTCGGTGATATCCGCGAGCAAACCGAGGCTGCCATGGCCCGCATCGGGGAGACCCTGGCCGAATGCGGCGTGGGTTTTGACCAGGTGGTGAAGGCCACAGTGTGGCTGACGGACATGCAACATTTCGCCGGTTTCAACGAGGTGTACAAGCGCCACTTCGAGAATGGTTACCCGGTGCGTTCCACGGTCGGCGGCGCCCAGTTGGCGCTGGGGGTCGACGTGGAAATCGAAGTCCAGGCCTGGGTCGGCGCCCGCTGATCCACCCCTGCCGTTTGCCAGTGCGATGCCCCGGGACGGCCATGAACAGTGGTCGTCCCCATAAGCCATAACAAAAACAATTCGAGGGAAATCGTCATGAAAGAAAGTCTGAAAATAGCCGGTGCATTTGTCGGTGTGATTGTCGGTGCAGGATTCGCCTCCGGCCGGGAGCTGCAGATGATGTTCGTGGATTTCGGCGTATGGGGACTGCTCGGGACGGTGGTCAGCGCCGCACTCTTCACCTTTCTCGGGATGGCATTGGCGGGCATGGGTAGCCGACTGCAGGCAAAGTCCCACAAGGACGTAGTCCATGCACTGTGCGGACGCTACCTGGGCACCTTTGTCGACCTGATGATCACCTTCTTCATGTTTGCGGTGACCGTGGTCATGTTGGCCGGCGGCGGCGCCTTGCTGGAACAACAGTTCGGCATTCCCGCCATGTTCGGCAGCGTGGCGGTGACCCTGATCGTGGTCGCCATCGTGTGCCTGGATGTGCAGAAAGTGATTGGCATGATTGGCGCCGTCACTCCGCTGTTGATCCTGACGGCGGTAGCGGTGGCCCTGTATGGCGTCGCCACCCGGGGCTTGAGTTTCGGTGAGCTAAATCAACTGGCCAGCCAGCAAGACGCTGGCGCGAGCCATTGGCTGCTGGGAGCGTTATTGTACGTGTCTTACAACATCGTGGCCGGGGTGCCGTTTCTGGCGATCATGGGCGGCGCTGCGAAATCCGAGAAGCAAGCCATCTGGGGTGGCATCTTCGGTGGCGCGTTGCTGGGGCTGCTGATGCTGGTGATGAGCCTGGGATTGCTGTCACGCCTGGACAGCGTGGCGGATTTGCCAATGCCCATGCTGTCCATCGCCACGGAGGTTTCGCCAGTCCTCGGTCTGCTGATGGCGGTGATCATTTTCCTGATGATCGTCAACACGGCCGTCGGTACCTTGTATTCCTTTTCGGCCCGGCTACTGCCGGCAGGCACTCGCAAATTCCGCGTCGGCTCAGCGGCCGCTGGCGCACTGGCTTTCGTCGGTAGCCTGGTCGGGTTTGTCAACCTGGTGGGCCAGGTCTATCCACTCTTTGGCTACCTGGGCTTTTTGCTGATTGGCGCAGTGGTCGTTGGCTGGTTACGCGTAGGACGCCTGGCCCAGGCTTAATCAGTCGATAGTGGCGTGCTGAGCAAAAAAACGATCAGTGCGACCATGACCATCAACGGAATCGGCAGGCCGTACGGGGCGATACTCATGCCAGCGGCTCAAATAGACTGTCAGCGTCCAGAGCAAACCGGTGCTGGCGTTGGCGGTCACAGTTYCAGCCCCATGTATGGCTGATCGATCAGAATCAGTGCCAGGTAGATCTGCAAACGGAGGACCGTTGCGCGGAGCACGCATTTGGCACAATGTTTTCTTCCTGACTCAATCGTTGAGGCCTCATGATCCGCGACTTTCGAAACGTTGACCTGGAGCCCGTATTGGACATTTGGCTACGAGCGTCAATCCAGGCGCATCACTTCATAGCCCCCGAATTCTGGCGTAGCCAGCTTGCTGCCATGCRTGAGGTCTACCTACCCGGCGCCATGTCCCGAGTGTTTGAGGCAGACGGGACGGTAGCAGGATTCTGCTCTGTGTATGGAGACACACTTGCGGCGCTATTCGTATCGCCTGAGCGTCAGGGGGACGGCATAGGTACGCAGCTTCTCGCGGACGTCATGGCATCCAAGTCAACTCTACAGCTGACTGTGTATTCGGCGAATGCGCCCAGTATCCATTTCTATGAGAACCAGGGCTTTGTAGTTCTCAATGAACAACTGGATGCGCACACTGGCCACCTTGAGAAGGTGATGCGCTGGGTCGCCTAATCTGACTAATGTAGCTACAGGCGAAAGGAAAATGACAGGTCGCGCTAGCTTCAGCGTAAGCGTCTGCCCAACTGACCTTGCGTCGTTAAGGGCCTGTGATTTTCGATGGGAAGTCGGACAAGGAGCAATCAACAGCTGGCGCAACCCCGGCGGGTACTCCGTACCATCCGCGATCTCAAACCGTAACGCCGATGAAGATCAGCAGCTCCAGAAGCGACTCAGTCCATTGCCCGCGTCGTAACTTCGACGTTTGATCGCGCCTGCCCCGGGCGTTCAGAAGCGAAAGCGCAACTTATCTATCGTGCAGATGTTTTTTCAAGAACGACCGGGTTCGTTCCTGGACAGGGTTTTGCAGGATCTCTTGCGGTGCCCCCTCATGCCTGAAACGCACACCCGCAATCAGCTTGCTGGACCTGCTTGCGCAAAACTCGCAGGTACGACGAGTCTCCTCGGTCAGTGGCCAGCTCGACCTGGTCATTGAGGTCGAATCGCGAACCATTGATGATCTGAACCGGGTCAGAGATGCAGTAGCCAGTCACGAATCCGTTGAAGACATCACCACCGCTGTCGTTCTGCGACGCGATATTGATCGGCAGAGTTCCTGATTTGCCTGGGGGAGAAGTCTTGAGACCGGCTCCCCGCCAAAGCCCCCTCGATTCATGAGCAATCCGGCAACAGTGTTTATCCCGCCGACCGATTTTTGCGCCCCCGCCAAACGCCTAATATCGGCTCTACCCAAGTGAGCAAACCCAGTCAGATGCAACCCGCTCACAAGGTTAAACATCCTTGCAGGACAACGCTTCAACCACGAGGTGAAGATCATGAAACTGTTGAACATCGCACTCTTTGTTGCCCTTGGCGCCGCCGGTGCCCAGGCCTTTGCAGAGGACAGCCACTCAACTGCCGCCACCAGCCAAACGCCGGTTGAAACCTACACATACGGCACCAGGCTCGATATCAAGCGCGTCATCGAAGTATCGGAAGTCGCCGATGAATGCGGACCGGTCCCGGCGCGCATGACCTATGAAGATTCCCGGGGTCAACGCCGCACCATTGAGTACCAAGTAATGGGCAGCGGTTGCTCGAACGGTTGAGCACTGTATGGACGATGGAGGGTCGACACTCCATGCGTACAGCGCCAACCACAACGCTATACAGATGCACCGACAATTTTTTCATCAGCCGCGAGCAAACCCGGAATGGAATGCTTCAGAAATTCCACCCAGGTTTTTATTTTTGCATCCACGAACTTGCGTGACGGGTAGATCGCAAACAGGTTCAGCTCTTCAAGCCGATACCCTGGMAGTACCCGCACCAAAGTCCCCGCCCGCAGGCCCTCGACGGCCGAAGCAATCGGTTGAATACCAATCCCCATCCCGTTCTTGATCGCGAAAGTCATGGCGTCGGCTGTGTTGACGTGAAAGGGCGACACCGGCGTGCTGAACGTTTCTATCCCAAGCGGGCCTTCAAACACCCAGTTCTCGGCTGGCATGACCGTGTTGACGATTCGCAGGCAATCATGGCCTTCCAGATCACCCGGCGATTCGGGCGTCCCGCGTTTTTTCAGGTAAGCCGGCGAGGCGCAGAGAATGCTGTAGGTGATACCCAGCCGCTGGGCGACAAACCCGGAATCGGGCAGGTCCCGCGCCAGTACAATCGACATGTCATAGCCTTCCTCCAGCAAATCCGGCAGCCGATTGGTCACGGTCAGGTCAAACAGAACCGAAGGATAGGTTTCTCGGTAGCGGGCAATGGCGCCGATCACGTAATGGTTGCCGATGGCCGACATGGCATGGATTTTCAGCCGGCCTGCGGGCATGACCTGAGCCGTACCCGCCTCTTCGTCGGCCTCGCGCATGTCCTGCAGAATCCGCTCGCAGCGCTGCAAATAGCGCACGCCGGCTTCGGTCAGAGCCAGGCGCCGGGTGGTGCGGTTGATCAGCCGTGTTTGCAGCCGGGCCTCCAGGCTGGAAACGGCTTTTGAAACGTTGGTCGTGGTGGTGTCCAACATCGCGGCCGCCGCGGTGAAGCTGCCGCTTTGGGCCACTGCCGCGAAACAACGCAGGGTCTGGAAAACATCCATCGTTTTCACCTCAAGGGATAGGCAAACAGGACGGCCCCGTGACGGACCGCCCTGGCGTCAGCAACTACTGCTTGCGCGGAATGAATCCGGGGATACCGGTTTCAACCACCGAGTTGAAGCGTATACGGGTTGTGATGTCTTGTTGAATCTCGATCATGGCCCTGAGCGGCAAGGTCGAGATATCGATGTTTTCCCGGATATGGCTCGGCGTTGCCGAGGTGGTCAGGAACGCTACCCCACGTTGTACCGACCAGGCCAGCGCCACCTGGGCCGGGGTTTTCTGCACACGCCGGGCGATGCCGGCAAGCACCGGGTCCTGCAGCACATTCGGTTCCATGCCATGCCCCAGTGGCGCAAACGCCAGCAGGATAATCCCGTGCGCCTTGCAGAACTCCAGCAACTCCCACTCCGGCAAATAAGGGTGGGACTCGACCTGCACCACGGCGGGTTTTATCCGGGCGTCGGCAACCAGCGCCTTCAGCGCCTGCAGCGTGATATCGGACACCCCGATGGACCTCACCCGCCCCTCATCCACCAGCCGCTCAAGCGCCCGCCACGTCTCGATCAACGTCACGCCGTCGTCGTAGATGACATTGCCCTGCTCATCCCTCGGGTCCTGGTTGTCGCCGGGTTGAAAGGCAAACGGCGTGTGGATCAGGTAGCAGTCGATGTAGTCCACTTGCAGGCGTCGGCAACTGGCTTCGAACGCGGGCTCGACGCGCTCGGGACGATGGTTGGTGTTCCACAGTTTGGTGGTGATGAACAGTTCCTCGCGCCGGACTTTGCCGGCCTCCTGCACTTCCTTCAATGCAACGCCAACCTGCGCTTCGTTGCGATAACGCTCGGCGCAATCGAAATGGCGGAAACCGGCGGCCAGCGCCTCCTTCACCGCTTCAGTCGTGGTGGCGAGATCACGGAACAAGGTCCCGAATCCAACCGCCGGCATCTCGACCGCACCATGGTTGAGCAGGAATCCGGTATCGCGCAGTCCGTCGTGAAAGGCTTCATAGGTCATGTCATTACTCCAGGCCGCAGCCATTATTGATACGAAGGTTTCTGCCCGTCGCCCGACGCAACGCGTTGCTCGAAGGCACCGACGGAGTTGCCGCCCAGCGCAACGAACAGTTGCACGGTGTCGAGGTACTGCGCGGTTTTCACGCGGATCTGTCCCAGCAGTGCCTGCTCATAGGCACGCTCCGCTTCCAGGACCTGGAGAATGCTGTTCTCGCCTTGCGCGAAGGCCTGCTGGTTCAACTGCAAACTGGTTTCGGCCGCGCGCAATGCGTCGGTCTGGGCCAGATGTTCCTCGGCGTCATGGTTGATCGCCTGCAAGGTGTCGGCGACCTGGCCGAACGAGGTAATGACCGTCTGTTGGTAACCGGCGAGTGTCGCTTTGTAGCCGTCGACGGCAGCTTGTTGTTCAGCCTTGAGCGTGCCGCCATCGAAAAGCGGTCCGGCCAACCCGGCAGCGAAACCCCAGAGTGCCGCGCCGCCATTGCCGGAAGCCGCCTGCGCCAGGGACGCGGACAGCGTGACGTGGGGATAGAGATTCGCCGTCGCCACGCCCACCGCTGCGCTGGCCATGTGCAGTTGCGCCTCGGCTTGCAGCACATCCGGCCGGTCGTGGGCCATTTCCGAAGGCAGGCTCACCGGCATGTTCGACGGCAGGGCAAACTCGCTCAAGTCGAAGTCGGGAGCGATCCAGTCCGCCGGCCCCTTCCCCGTCAGGATTGACAGCGCATGGCGTGCGGCATCGCGTTGCTGAGCAAGAGGCGGCAACAGCGTGCGGTCCTGGGCGAGACGGGTCTCGGCCAGCGATACATCGATCTGCGTGGTGCTGCCATTGAGGTGGGCCATGCGCACCAGCTCAAGGTTCCTTGCGTCATTGGCCAACAGCTTTTCCACGGCTTGTATCTGCGCGTTGGCGGAAGCCACCAGCAACGCCTGGCTGGCGACGTTGCCGGTCAACGTCAGGTACGCCGCTTCGAAGCGGTGTTTTTGCAGCTCGGTAAACGCCTGCTGCTGTTCGACCAATCGCTTGTTGCCACCAAATACATCGAGGTCGAACCCCACCCGCGGCCCAATCGCATAGAAATTGGAAATGGAGGGTTCCTTGGTGTTGTGCAGCCGTTGACGACCGGCCACGCCAGCGAAATCAACCTGCGGATACAGCGCACCCTGCGCCGCCGCCACAGAAGACGCGGCTTGCCGGATCGTGGCATCGGCGGCCACCAGATCGAGGTTGCCGTCGATTGCTCGACGAACCACATGGTCGAGTTTCTGCGAGCGAAAGGCAGTCCACCAGTCACCACTGACCTTCCTGCCGAGGTCGATGCGAGGGTTGCCACCCTGGGCCAGACGCTGCTCGGCCTGTGGGTCATAGTGCTGCGACGTACTCGCCGCCGGTGTTTGGTAGTCGGGGCCAACGGTGCAGGCCGTCAGGAATGCAAGCAGCGACAACGCCGCGAATTTCGTTTGCAGCAGATAGCGGTTGATGACCAGCGCATAAGATTTCATTTGGCAAACTCCACGAAAACTAATTGGCCGCAACGGGCTTGCGAAGCAACAACACCAGCGGGCTCACCACCAGCATCACCACCATCAGGATCTTGAACTGGTCGATCACGGCGATGAACGCGGCCTGGCCGGTGATCATTTCGTTGAGCCCGCCCAGCACCTGCAACGGCGCCGAGGCCAGCGAATGCGCAGCAGCGCGGTACGGCGTCAGGTTGCTGGCCAGCGCCATGTGCATCGCCTGGGTGTTGTTGAAGAAGAACAACTGCACGATCGCCACGCCCAGGGTGCTGCCGTAGACACGAGCCAGGTTGAACAGGCCTGTGCCTTCGGGGCGCAGCGTCGGGTCGAGCGTGCTGAACGCGACCTTGGTCACCGCCGGCATCAGGATGCCCAGGCCCACGCCCTGGATCGCACCGGCGACGGCCACGGGCCACTCGTCCATCAGCGGCGAATAGCCGAGCATCAGCCAGTTGGCATAAACCACCACCGCCACGCCTGCCGCCACGAAGGGACGACGGTCAAAGCGCTCGGGCAGCCGCCCCATCAGCAGAAAAGCGCCAACCAGGCCCATGCCACGGGGAATCGTCAAGGCGCCGGTAGTGTCCGGCGGATAGCCGAGAATCTCGTCCAGCATCGGTGAGGTCAGGGCCATGGTCGACAACAGCACGAAACCGAGGGCGAAAAAGATCACCGTCGACAACACAAAGTTGCGGTCCTTGAGCAGGCGCTTGTTGAGGAAATGCACATTCGAGGTCAGCACATGCACCACGAACAGATAGGCCCCCAACGCAGACGCCACGGCTTCAAGCCAGATCTCGGGCGAAGCGAACCAGTCCAGGCGCTCACCCCGGTCGAGCAACATTTGCAGACTGATCAGGCCGAGGGTGAAGGTGCCGAAACCGAAGAAATCGAACGCAGGAGGTTTCTCCGCCTTCTTCTCGGTCAGCAACAGCGCCGCCACCAGGAAGATAAACGCCGACAGTGGCACGCTGAGGTAGAACATCGGCCGCCAGCCAAAATGTTCGGCGATCCAGCCGCCGATACTCGGGCCGCTGACGATGCCGAACAGCACAATCGCCGTCCACTTCGCGCCAAACGTTGCACGCTTGTCCTGCGGCAAGGTTTCCATGGCAATCGCCATCGACAGCGGCGCCAGTACGCCACTGGCGATGCCTTGAATGATGCGCGCCCCCACGAACTCCAGCGGCGTCGCCGCCACCGTGGCGAGCAACAAGCCAAGGACGAACATCGCCAGCGCCGCCTGATACACGAGCTTCAAACCAAAGCGTCCGGCCAGCCATTGCGCGAGCGGCATGCTGATCGCACTCGCGGCCAGGTACGAAGTGAAAATCCAGCCCGCCTGATCGTCGCTCATCGACAGGCTGCCCTGAATCAACCTGAGTGCCGCGTTCGGCAGCGGCAGGTTCGCCGACTGCATGTAGGTCGCCAGCAAGGCGGCGAACCTGAGCGAGCGCGCCCCCTCCCCTCCGGGGTTTACCACCGATTGGGTGTTCATCAGAAGTTACCTGCGGTCAGCAATGCCTTGAGCGGGTGCCACCAGGGGCTTTGAAACTGGGTATTGATCCGCACCGTGGCGCTGGTCCCGGAGAACAGCGGCAGTGCCGGGTCGACTTCGTCGAGTTCAAGCCGTACCGGCACCCGCTGCGTCACCTTGACCCAGTTACCGGTCGCGTTTTCCGGCGGCAGCAGCGCGAAATCCGACCCGGCCCCCGGGCTCATGCTGGTGACGTGGGCCTTGAACACGCGATCCGGGTAGGTATCGATGCGGATGGTGGCTTCCTGCCCCGGGCGCATGTGGGTCACGTCGGTCTCGCGGAAGTTGGCCTCGACCCAGATCTCGTGACCGGACAGCAAGGCAAAGGCCGGCGCGCCGTTGTTCACATGGTTGCCCACCTGCAGGTCATCGACCTTGGCCACGATGCCATCCTGCGGCGCATACACCGTGGTGTACGAGAGGTACAACTGCGCCTCGTCGAGCTGCGCCCGGGCCTCGCGCACCGTCGGGTGACTGTCGGCATCGATGTCCGGATTGCCGTTCAAGGCAACCACGGTGCTGGCGATCTGTTGTTCGATGGACGCGATCCGTTGCCGCGCCACCTTCACGTCGGTGTCGGCACGTTCGTAAATCGACTTCGAAACGAACTCAGTCGCAACCAAGGCCTTCTTGCGGGCAAAATCCTTCTGGTCGAAGTCAGCCGACTCTTTCGCCGATTGCAGTTCAGCTTGTTGCTGGCGATAGCTGGCCTTGAGCCCGTCAATACGCAGCCGCGCCACGCCCAGTTGTGCTTGCGCGCGGTCGACGGCGATCTGGAACGGTTTCGGGTCGATCCGGAACAACACCTGGCCCTTGCGGACCTGCTGATTGTCCTCGACGGCGATCTCTACCACTTGTCCAGAGATCCGCGCATTGATCGATGCCTTCGCCACTCGGGCGTAAGCGTTGTCGGTCGAAACATACGCCTGCCCCGACACATGGTGGGCATAGCCCAGCGCCGCGAACAGGATAGGAACACCCACCATCAGCCAGGGGCGCAACCGCTGTTTCAGTGGTTTGTTGATACGCGAGTCAGCCGGGATTGGGCCTGGGTGCTCGAAGGTCTGCGAAGCCGGGATATCGAACGATTTGGTCATGATCGAGTTCACCTTTAGCCGGGTAATCGGGCCGGCATCGGCAACAAGCGCCAGCGGCCCGCAGGTCAATAAATGCTGTAAACAAACAAGCCCGTGCGCGGTCAGGAGGATCGCTCCCACCGCGTCGGTTTCGTCGCCGCAACACTCAGTTCGCGCTCGGCTACCACAAACCCTGGAACAAGGAATTTCTGATTCCTTAATTTTGTGCGATGGTGTAAGAATATCCCTCGACCCATCCTCCTACAAGGATTTTGTACGACATGGCACAAAATAAATCGACAGAGGGCAAAGCCCGCGGCCGCCCTCGCGCCTACGACCCGCAGACAGCGTTACAACAGGCGCTCGGTGTGTTCTGGAACACCGGCTATTCCGGCGCGTCGCTCGATAGCATCGCCACCGCCGCCGGCATGAATCGCCCCAGCCTCTATGCGGCATTCGGCGACAAGCACGCGCTCTATATCAAAGCGCTGGAGCAATATTGGGAGTTTGCCGCGGCGTCCATGCGCGAGGCGCTGACGGACCTGGAGCTGCCGTTGGCCGAGGCCTTGCAGCGTTTCTACGAGGGGCAGTTATCGATTTACTTCTCGGGAGACGGCCAGCCGCGCGGTTGCTTCGCCATCGGCACGGCAACCACCGAAGCCGTCGAAGACCCGGAAATTCGTGAAGTGCTGTCCGACCGCTTGAGCCGGCTGGATGCCGACCTGGAAGTTCGCCTGCAAGCGGCGAAAAATGCCGGCGAGTTGAAAGGCGATGCAGACCCGTCGGCTCTTGCCGTGCTCGCCTCGTCTCTGCTGCACAGTATTTCGATCCGTGCCCGGGCCGGTAAATCCCGAGCCGAACTGACGGCGCTGGCACGCCAGGCGATCAGAGTGATCTGCGGTGAGTGAAAAACTCGAAGATGTCCTCGCCGGACAGTTGGCCGTGATCTTCTGCGGCATCAACCCCGGAATGACGGCCGCCGCCCAGGGGCACCATTTTGCCGGGCGCGGCAATCGCTTCTGGCGCACGCTGCATCTCGCCGGGTTTACCCCGGAGCTTGTGCGACCGGAAGACGATCGGACGATCTTGAGCTATCGATGCGGATTGACCGCGGTGGTCGAACGGCCGACGGCCAGCGCGGATCAGTTGTCCGTGCATGAGTTCAGCGCTGCCGCAGCGGACTTCGAACAGAAAATCGCACGCCATGCGCCGCGTTTCGTGGCGTTTTTGGGCAAGGCAGCGTATGGCGCGCTGTCCGGTCAGCGCGACATTGCCTGGGGCCTTCAAGCGAAAACCTTCGGCCATGCCTCGGTCTGGGTTTTGCCCAACCCCAGCGGCAGAAATCGTGGGTTCAGCCTCGAGCAACTGGTGACGGCCTACCGCGAACTGCGCCTGGCCGTCGACGAACAGCAGCGGGTGTAATCACGTCGGTGGAATCGTCGCGAGCACACCGATCAGGATGGTCAACAGCAGAAAACCGCCGAGAAAAATCGTCATCTTGGCCATGCGGCCTCCCACACTATGAATTGGCGGTACAGGGGCGTCGTGCGCTGCCGTACCGGAGATTTATTGTGGGCTGGTGGCTGTATCCGTTACAGAGGCAGATTGCGCTGAAAAATACGGATCAGATCCGCTTTCAGGCCGTGCTTTCGCGCGTTTCCCAGAGAGGAGTTTGCGCGCAATGTCCACAAACGGCGTGACGATCAAACCGTGCAGCGTCAGGTAACGCTCGTGATCCTGCTCACCCGTGCCGAAGTGAATGGACTCGGGTCTGGACCGGGTGACGTAGAGCGTGCCGAACATCCAGTCCCACAGTGACAGATTGATGCCGAAGTTCTTGTTGAAGTGTCTCGGTGCATCGCTGTGATGAATCTGGTGTTGCGCCGGGCTGCTCAGCACCCGCTCAAACACCGGCCCGAAGGAAAACCAGACATGGCTGTGGCGCAGGTTGGCCGCCAGGCTATTGAAGATAAACACCATGTAGGTCACGCCAAACAGCGTATAGCGGCTGATCTCCCCGCCGCAGGCGTACCAGAAGACACCGGCAAAGGCGCCGACGCAGATGATGTCCGTGAGCTTTTCGACCACTTCTTCCAGAAAGTGCACCCGGCTGGCCGTCGCCGGCACCAGCACGGGCGCCGAATGATGGACTTTGTGGAACGCCCACAGGTACCGCGAATGAAAAGCGCGGTGGCCCCAGTAATGGCTGAAATCCTTGACCAGAAATACGCCCAGCCCATAAAGCAGGGTCAGCGCCAGGTGTTCCTCCACTTGCGTGCGCGCGCCCCACAGGTGGGTGAAGAACGCGATGTAGTCCGCTGAACGCAAGACATACGGATCGACCAGGCCGACGATGGGCAACACCAGGGCAACCTTGAGGATGGCGAGTACGAAGTAATAGCGGTAGTCGAGCAGCGCCGAGCGGTGCAGGTAAACCCGACGGCCGCCGATGAACTGGCCGAACGAACGTGCGTCGGTCAAGCCCCGGGATTTTCGCCAGCGGAACAGGCAATAAGCGGCGCCGTAAGACATGCAGAGAAAGGATAGACCGAGTCGACCGTTGACGTCGAAAATGCCCAGGAACTGCCGGGTGACCGGCTCGATCACCCACTGGAATAAATGAAAATGGATTGCGGCAAGAACATCCATACCAGGCTGCCCGACGTAAATGGAAGGGCAATAGTAAATGAGAATGAGTCTTTAGTGTGTTGAATTATGCCCAGTTGTCAGCCACCCAACGCAATGATTGCAAGGATCAGCACGCCCCCCGTGGCAGCCATGATCACCCCACCCTGCCATTGCGTGGCGCCAGCGTATCTGGCGAGCATCCAGCCGGCGATGAACAGCACCACGAGGCCGATCAGGTTGGACAGGCGGATGGCGAGTGCCGTCTGATCGAGCAGTATGAACGGCACCACCAGTGGAAATGTCGAGCACACGACCAACAGGAAAACACCGAGCGCACCCTTGAAGTCGTTCCAGCCCAGGCCCGCCCTGGTCGGCAAGGGGGGCTGCTCGAGCAGTCGACGGCGCAACAACTCCAGGCCCTCGCTGCCGGCTGCCACCGCCAATTGCAATGGCAACACTTGCGCAATGAGTGCCTGACCGGCCGCGGCGTCCGTGCCATTGCGCAGGGCGAGGTACAGCTTGATCCTGCGCGTGCGCTCGACCAGTGCGCGCAACAGGTACATGACTGCATCGGCCAGTCCCCAGGCGAGATTGCAACCGAGTGCGGCAATCATCATCGAGCGCTCGGCTGCCTGGTCTGCCGTGGCCACGCTGATGGTGCCGGTGAACGTCATGGCCATCAGCAGGCCGAAGATCACCTCGGTAATGCGCTCGACAGGGTCAAGTACAGGCGCCCTTTCGAATTGACCTTGGGTTTGCATGAATTCACCTCGCCCGGGGGTACCTGCACGATATCGGTCAACGCTTCGCCCAGGCAGCGGGTGCTCAAGCTGGATATCCGCGTCCCCGTCAAGTGTAGATTGAACGGCTACACTCATGCGCACACGTCACCTGTTTCAAGAGGAGTGATTCATGCTTGATTACTTCGCGCTGGGCCTGCTGATCTTTGTCGGGCTCATCTTGTTCTACGGGGTCATCCTGCTCCACGACATCCCCTATGAAATTGCCGTCCACCGCAACCACCCTCACCAGGATGCGATCCACGCCACCGGCTGGGTCAGCCTGTTCACCCTGCATGCGCTCTGGCCATTCCTGTGGATCTGGGCGATGGCCTATCGAGAGGACCGGGGCTGGGGTTTCAGTGACGGACACTCACCCAAAAGCCATGTGGTTCACCTCGAACAACAGGTCGCCGAACTGCAAGGGCGGATCGAGCGCCTCGAGGCGGCGACGGGCACGACACTGAGCAGGCTGCCAACGGACAATCTCGGCGAGGGCATTTGAGCCATGGATCTCTTACTCATTCTGACGTATGCCGCTCTCTGCGTAGCCATCTTCAAGATCTTCCGCATTCCCCTGAACAAATGGACGGTGCCCACGGCGGTGCTGGGCGGGATCGTGATCATCGGCGCGCTGATTTTCAYGATGAACTACAACCACCCCTACTCCGAGGTGGCGCGTTCCTATTTCGTATCGGTTCCGGTAATACCCGTGGTCAGCGGCCAGGTGATCGACGTGCCGGTGAAGACCAACCAGCCCCTGGAAAAAGGCGATGTGCTGTTTCGCATCGATCCCGCGCCTTTCGAATACCGGCTGAAATCCCTCAAGGCACAACTGGTTGCCGCCCAGGCCGATCGCGCCCGGATCACCGAGCTGATCAAGCGTAATTTCGGCACCCAACGGGAATTGGATGCGGTGGTCGCTCGCAGTGATGACCTGAAGGCACAACTGGACAGCGCGCAGTACGAACTCGACAACACCACGGTGCGCGCGCCGAGCAAAGGCTTCGTTACCCACGTTTCGTTGCGTCCGGGCATGATGGCGACCAAGTTGCCGTTGCGCCCCTCGATGGTCTTCATTCCCGCCGAAGGGCATTACTTCGCAGCGTGGATGCGCCAGAACAGCCTGTTGCGCCTGACCGAGGGCGACGAGGCCGAAGTCGCTTTCGACGGCATTCCCGGAAAGGTTTTCGAAGGCAAGGTCAAAACCGTGGTTTCGGTCATCGCCGAAGGCCAGGTCCAACCTTCGGGCACGCTGCTCGGCTTCACCGGTTCACCACCAGCCGGCCGGGTCCCGGTGGTCATTGAAATCACCGATCCCGACTATGCCCAGTACGCCGACCAGATGCCCGGCGGCGCCTACGGCCAGGCGGCGCTGTACAGCCAGCATTTCCATCACATCGCGATGATGCGCAAGATCCTTCTGCGCATGGCCGCGTGGATGAACTACATCTTTCCGTTCCACTAACCCGGCAGCGACGGCAACTGGCTCAATCCTTGAATTGGGTCAGTTGCCGGTACAGCTAACCGGCCTGATCGCGATAGAACACGTCGTCGGTATACGGATACCACCAGTCCTGAATCTTCGGCTGGTGGTCGATGATGACCATTTTCGAGCGGCGGAACGCTTCCAGCCCCTGACGCCCGAGCTCACGCCCAAGCCCCGACATCTTCCAGCCACCGAACGGCAGCGCATCGTTGTCGATCAGCGGATTGTTGACCCAGACCATCCCCGCCTCCAGGCGCTCGGCGGCTTCCATGGCTTCGGCCAGATCCGTGGTAAACAGCGAGGCACCGAGGCCGAACGGCGAGTCGTTGGCCAACCGCACCGCTTCATCGAAATCTCTGACACGACAGATCGCCGCCACCGGGCCGAAACACTCTTCCTGAAGAATCGCCATGTCACCGGTCACGCCGGTGAGGATGGTCGGCTCATAGAACCAGCCGACGCTGTGCCCGGGTGGAATCCGTCCGCCACAGACCACTTTCGCACCCTTGGCCACGGCGTCATCGACCAGGCGCATGACTTTATTACGCGCCGCCTCGCTGACCATCGGCCCGATTTCCGAACGCTCCAGGCCATGGCCAATGCGCAAGGCACGGGCGCGCTCGGCGAATTTCGCGACAAACTCGTCATGGATTTCATCGACGACGTAGAAGCGTTCCGCCGAGGTGCAGATTTGCCCGCTCAAGTGGAACGCAGCGGTCACTGCGCCCGCCGCCGCCACTTCCAGCGGTGCATGTCGGGAGATGATCAACGGATCGCTGCCACCGGCCTCGATCACGCAAGGCTTCATCCGTTCGGCGCAGGCCACGGCGACCGCTTTGCCTGCTGCCACGCTGCCGGTGAAGGCCACCGCGTGGGTCTGCGCCGACTGCACCAACAACTGCGCGGTGACAGCATCGCCCGGCACGCAAGACACCAACCCCGGCAACAGCGCGGTGAAGTGCTCCATGAACTTGAGGGTGCACAGGGTCGTGGCTTCCGCCGGTTTGATGATGCAGGCATTGCCCGCCGCCAGCGACGCGGCGACCGTCCAGCACATCAGCAGGATCGGAAAGTTGAACGGCATGATGTGCACGCTGATGCCATGCGGCTCGTAGCGCACATGCTGGAACGAGCCGATCTGCGTGGTGCCGGCAACCTTGCCGGCATCGTCCCGGGCCATCTCCGCGTAGTAGCGAAAGATCGGCGCGCAGTTGGCCAGTTCGCCCATGGCTTCGGGAAACGGCTTGCCCATCTCCAGGGTCATCAGGCGCGCCACTTCACGGTTGCAGGCGACGTTCTGCTCGATGGCGTTGGCCAGTTGATGCAGGCGCGCGGCGCGGCTTTTGGCATCCACTACGCGCCATTGTTTTTGTGCGGCGGTGGCGGCATCGATGGCGGCTTGCACATCGGCGTCGCCACACACGCCGACTTGCCCGACCGGTTGCAGGGTCGCCGGGTCAAGCACTTCGCGCACACGGCCATCGGTCAGCGGCAGGAATTCAGAATTGATGAAACGCAATGCAGTGTCAGTGTTGAACGTGGCCATGGGATGATCCTTGAACCAATCGATAAGGGGTTTCGCGTAACGTCGCCAGGGTCTCGGCGGGCAGTTCTTCACTCCAGCCCGGCACRTGCCGGTCGAGCCATTGGCGCAGCGGCGCAAAGGCCTCGGCGTCCAGGGCGCGGACAAACAAACCGAGGGTGCGCGGCAGGTGCGCCAGGTAACCGTGCTTGCCGTCACGACCGGCCAGGCGCACGAAAATCCCCAGCACCTTGGCGTGACGCTGGGCGGCCAGGCGCCGGTAATCTTCGAGAAAACCCGGCGCATCCAGCTCCGGGCGTTGCAGCAGGTAATGACTGATCAGTGCCGCCCGCAGTTCCTCGGGCACATCGCGCCGGGCGTCTTCGAGCAGCGACATCAAGTCATAGGCTGCCGCCCCGACCAGGGCATCCTGGAAATCCAGCAAGCCGCAGGCGGCGACGCCTTCGCGGCCTTGCAGGAGCATCAGGTTGTCGACGTGAAAGTCGCGCAGC
This sequence comes from Pseudomonas sp. P4_C3, assembly GCF_056402075.1. Taxonomy (NCBI): domain Bacteria; kingdom Pseudomonadati; phylum Pseudomonadota; class Gammaproteobacteria; order Pseudomonadales; family Pseudomonadaceae; genus Pseudomonas; species Pseudomonas sp. P4_C3. Next base: position 19,623 of record NZ_JBFUIC010000027.1, on the reverse strand, counting down.
ACCAAGGCTTCGCGACACTGTGCAACGTCGCGGCAGGCCTCGGCGAACAGCGCCAGATACTCATCGCGCAAGGCCTGTGCCGCCTCTTTGCCAATCAACAACGGCACATACCAGTCGATAAACAGCGCGTACTCGTCCGCCAGTCGATGCTCGTCGTATGGCGCCAGTTCCGCGGCTGGCGCTGCGCGATGCAACGCCACCAGCGTATCGACCGCCAGGTGATACAACGCCGACTCCGAATGCCCGGCCAGCAGCAGCCGGGTGTAGGTGTCGTGCCCGAAATCCTCGATCAACGCCAGCCCCGCCGCCTCGTCCACCGCCAGCAAGGCCGGCGCGGACAGGCCCAGCCCCTGCAACTGCCGGGCGATCCGCACGAACGGGCCGATGGGCTCGCTGTGTGGCGGCGAATCCATCAGCAACAGGCCGGCGCCGTCCAGGCGGAAATAACGCCGGGTCGAAGCGTCCGCCGGCAAGGCGACCAGCAAGGCCCCGGCGTAACCGGCGTGTGCCAGAAAGGCGGCGCGCTGGTCCTCACGGGTTGGCAATTGCGCCAATGCATCTGTCATGGCGATCACCGGATCATGTAGACCTTTTTGATGGTTTCGTGGACGGTGCACACACCCTTCCAGTCCTTGCCGAAGAAGGCGGCGGTGTCCGGCTTGATCTCGATCACCTCGCCGGACTCGTGGACGTAAGTGCAGCGACCTTCGAGAAAGTGGCAGAACTCGTCGCTGGTGACATGGCAGAACCACTTGCCCGGGGTGCAGATCCAGATGCCGCATTCGGACTGGCCTTCGGGGCCTTTGTGCAGCACCACGCCGGAGACACGGGATTCACCCTCGAGCATGGTCGGAATCACGCCCCAATCCTTGACGTCAGTGATGCTCAGCGGGTCGTACAGAAACGGGGTAGTCATGTGTTGCTCTCCAGGTTGTGTATGTAGGAGCGAGYTTGCTCCGGGCGGCGTTCCGACGATRGACGTCAACGATGACGCGTGCTGTCTGGATGGCCGCGTTGCCCTGACGCTCTTCGCCAGCAGGCTGGCTCCTACAGGGATTGCAGTGTTTCCCACAGGCTCAAGCCAGCATATAAACGTTGCGCAGGGTTTCCCGGACGTCGCATTCGCCGGTCCAGCCCGCCGGGAACAGCACCAGGGTGTTGGGGCGCACTTCGATCACTTCACCGTTGTCGTTGCGGTACGTGGCGTGCCCCGCGATGAAGTGGCACAGCTCGTCCCGGGGAATCGACAGCCGCCAGCGCCCGGGGGTGCACACCCACAACCCGGTTTCCGGGCTGTTGTCCGGGCGTTTGAACAGCAGCCGACCGCTGGAATGCGAGACGCCTTCGACGGCGTCGCTCTGCACGCCCCAGTCCACCAGGTCGGTGCGGCTGCTGACGGCTTCGAGGTACGGCGTGATACCCGCCGTGGTAGATGAATCAGGCATCGTTGAGCACCTTGTCGAGAATCGCGGCCGCGTCTTGCGGCCCCTTGCGCGATTGCATTTGCGCGCTGGTGCGCTGCAGGCGTTGGCGCATCGCCTCGTCGTTGAGGCACGCGTGGAGTTTTTCCGCGAGCTGTTCTTCGCTCCATTCGTAGCGATCGAGCTTGAAGCCGTGACCGCTTTCTTCGGCGCGCATGGCGTTGTCATGGCCGTCCCAGACGTAGGACATGACGATCGCCGGTTTGCCGAAGAACAGGCACTCGGTGAAGCTGTTGTTGCCGCCGTGGTGGATCACCGCGTCGACCTGGGCAATCACCGACGGCTGCGGGAACCAGTTGGAAATCTGCACGTTGTCCGGCAGGTCCGGGTATTCGTCGAGGTGTTCGCCGACGTTGAACAGCGCCCGGTAAGGCAGCTTGCCCACCGCATCGATCAGGCGCTTGAGCAACTCGACATCGCCGGAACCGAGGCTGCCGAAGCTGGCGTACAGCAGCGGCCTGTCGTTGTGGGCGCGGAACGGCGGAATCTCGTACGGCGTGTCGTGGCGCACGCAACCTTGCAGGTAATGGAAACGCTCGGCCGGCAACGGATGGCGGCGGTCGAACTTGACCGCATCCGGGTACAACAACAGGTTCATGTACGGTGAGGCTTCAAAGAAGGTGCCCAGCGGATAGGGCTGCTCGCCATGGGCCTGCAGAAACTGGTTGAAGTCCTCGTGAATCGGCCCGACCACTTCCTCGAAACGCTGGCGGAATTGCGCGTGGCCCGCCTTGTCGTCGATGCTCATGCCCGACAGGTGCGGCGGGATATCCGGGTCTTCGATCTCGTTTTCCGAGCAGGAAATGATCCGCACCCACGGCTTGCCGTATTGCTTGATCGCCGGGAACAGGATCACGTTGTCGACGCAGATCAGGTCGGGCTTGACCTTGTCCAGCACCGCCGGCAGGTCCTTTTGCGCCCACTTGGCGGTTTCGACGATGGCCGCCCAGCACTCCTTGACGTAGTTGTCGATCTGGCCCAGCGGCGACTTGCGGAAATTCGGTATGTGGCCGTTGATGAAGTCCACCCAGTAGCGGGCCATCTCTTCGGCCGGCATCGGTGCCGACATGTTGACCCTGTGCTCTTCAAAACCATAACCGGCGTACACACCGCTCATGCCCGGGTCGGTGAGGAACACCGCTTTATGACCCAGGGCTTCACAGGCCTGGGCGATACCGACTGAGTTCAGCGCCGGGCCGTAGGCGGCTTCGGGGAAGAATGCGATCACTTTCTGTTTCATCGAGTGCTGCTCCTGCCTGGTCTTTTTATTGTTCAGCGCGTCAATACGCGGGCATGCCGGGCCTGCCAGCCCAGCCGGATGGTCGTGTCGATTGCAAAATGGGCGAATTCGAACTGTGAGGACGGCACGCGCACGATCAGCGGCTTGTCGCTGAGGGGGGTCAGCACGTGCAGGTTGGTGTCGAGGCCGTGGTAGGCGACTTCGACGATCTTGCCGCTGACCTGATTGGCGCAATCGCCGCCCTGCTCCGTCAGCACTTGCAGGCGTTCGGGACGAACCACCACGGCGACGGATTGGCCGGTCACCAGCGGTGCGTCGGTTTCGACGCTCAGCTCCTGGCCATTGACCCGCACCGAGTGCTGGCCCGAGCGCACGCCTTCGAGCAAGTTACTGACGCCGATGAAGTTGGCGACAAAACGGCTGTTGGGGTTTTCGTAGAGTTCGGCCGGGCTGCCGCACTGGCAGACCTTGCCGCCGTCGAGCACCGCCATGCGGTCGGACATCACCAGCGCTTCTTCCTGGTCGTGGGTGACGATGATGAACGTGATGCCACTCTCGTGTTGCAGGCGCTTGAGTTCCAGCTGCATCTTTTCCCGCAGCTTCTTGTCGAGGGCGCCCAAGGGCTCGTCGAGCAGCAACACCCGAGGACGCTTGACCAGTGCCCGGGCCAATGCCACTCGCTGGCGCTGGCCGCCGGAAAGCTGATCGGGCTTGCGCTCGGCCAGCTCACCCAGTTGCGCGGTGCCCAGCACTTCATCGACCCGGCGACGGATTTCGCTTTCCGGCAGGCGCTCCATTTCCAGGCCGTAGGCAATGTTCTTGCGCACGGTCATGTTGGGAAACAGCGCGTAGGACTGGAACATCAGGTTCAGCGGACGCTTGTTGGCCGGCAGCGGCGAGATGTCATTGCCGTCCAGGTAGATGCAGCCACCGCTGGGGGTCTCGAAACCGGCGAGCATGCGCAGCAGCGTAGTCTTGCCGCAGCCGGACGGCCCCAGCAGCGCGAAGAACTCGTTCTCGCGGATGCTCAGCGACACCTCGTTGACCGCCAGGCCGTTGCCATAAGACTTGCTGACCTTATCCAGGATCAATACCGCAGATGAATTATTCATGGGTGCGAGGAGCCTTGTTGAGACGCTGCGAAGCCAGCAGCGCGGTGATGCTGACCAGCATCACCAGCGTCGCCAGAGCGTTGATTTCCGGGGTGACGCCGAAGCGGATCATGGCGTAGATCTGCATGGGCAAGGTGGTGGACGCCTGGCCGGAACCGGAGTTGAAAAAGGCGATGATGAATTCGTCCACCGACAGGGTGAACGACAGCAAACCGCCCGCCAGCACGCCGGGAAAGATCACCGGCAACAGCACTCGACGGAACGTGGTGAACCAGCTCGCGCCGAGATCGATCGAGGCTTCGAGAATCGAATAGTCGAAGTGCTTGAGCCGCGTGCGCACCACCGCGCAGACGAAGGCGATGTTGAACACGGCGTGGCTGATGATGATCGAGTGCAGCCCCAGGCCGACCTTGAGCAGGTTGAAGAAGCTGAGCAGCGCAATCGCCAGCACGATGTCGGGGATGATCATCGGCGCCATCAGCAAGGTGTCGACCACCTGGCCTTTGTCGTTGCCCTTGCGGCGCAACTCGATGCCCAGTGCCAGGAAGGTGCCAAGCACGCAGGCAATGAAGGTCGCCGACAACGCAACGATCAGGGTGTTGAGCGCCGCCGACAGAATCGCCGTGTTGTGCGCCAGTGCCGCGTACCACTTCAGCGATACGCCGCCCCAGGCGGTGGGCAATCCGGACTTGTTGAACGACAGCAGGATCAACACCAGGATCGGTATATAAAGGAAGGCGTACACCAGACCCAGGTGCGAACCCAGCACGGTGCCGCTGACAGAACGAGACTGACTCATGAACGCGCCCCTTCTGCACGACGGGCCACCAGTGCCTGGATGAACAACAGGATCAACATGATCGCGATCAGAAAGAAGCTCAGCGCCGCGCCAAACGGCCAGTCCCGCGCCGTGAGGAATTGCGAATAGATCAGGTTGCCGACCATCTGCACCTGCTTGCCGCCCAGCAGGTCGGCAGTGATGAAGTTGCCGATGCTCAGCACGAACACAAACACCGCGCCCGCTGCGATACCCGGCACGCTCAGCGGCAGGATGATCCGGCGAAAGGTCATCCAGCCCGAGGCGCCGAGGTCTTTCGAGGCGTCCCACAATTCGTTGTTGATCCGCGACAGCGACGAGAAAATCGCCAGGATCACAAAGGGGATATAGTTGTAGACCAGCCCCAGCACCACGGACGATTCGGTGTACAGCAGGCTGATGGGGTCGCCGCTGTAGCCGAACACTTGCAGCAGGCGGTTGATCAGGCCTTCGCGGTTGAGCAGGACGATCCAGGCGTAAGTACGGATCAGGTAATTGCTCCAGAACGGCAGCATCACCAGAAACAGATACACCGCCTGACGCCGCCGTGGCGCGCGGGCAATCGCATAGGCCGCCGGGTAGCCGATCAACACCGCAAACACCGTGGCCAGCCCGGCGATCTTCGCTGACTTGAGCAGGATGCCGAGGTACAGCGGATCGAACGCGCGCTGGTAGTTTTCCCAGGTGAACAACCAGTCGATGCCGCCATACGCGCCGCGTTCGACAAAGCTGTAGACCAGCACCAGCAGGCACGGAATCACCAGGAACATCAGCAGCCAGCCGAAGCCGGGCGCAAGAAGCCAGGCCGACAGGCGCCTGTCAGCATGCAAAGCACTCATTACCCATATCCTCCCGCCTCAGGGCAGAGGCGGCTTGCGAGCGTGGCGAGGCGTGCCGGGCATGCCTCGGGTCGACGTGGCGTTAGTTCTGCGCCGCCATGATTTCGGTGACGGCGCGGGTGTAGGCCTTTTGCGTGGTGCCGCCCAGGTCGCGCAATTGCTCCATTTTCAGCAGCTCGGCGGGGGCAATGGTCAGGTTGGGGTATTGCTTGAGCAAGTCAGCGGACAACCCGGCCATGGCCGCCTGGTTGGGGACTTTGTAGAGGATGTTCTCGGCGACCCAGGCGTGGTTTTCCTTGGCCAACATGAAGTTGATGAACTTGAAGGCCTGGTCCTGGTGCCTGGAATTCTTGAGCACCACCATGGTGTCTACCCACAGGTCGGAACCTTCCTTGGGCACCACGAACCTGATCGCCGCGTTGGCCTGGGTGCCGTAGTTGCACCAGCCGTCCCAGGCGTGGGCCATCAGCGATTCGCCGGAGGCCAGCTTGGAATAGAAGGTGGTGTCGTCGAAGGACAGAATGCGTTTTTTGGTGGCGATCAGTTGATCGCGAACCGCGGCGATTTGCGCGGGGTCGCTATCGTTGACCGACCAGCCCTTGGCGAGGAAACCGGCACCGAGCATCCAGCGGTCGGTGGCGAGCATCGTCACCTTGCCCTTGAGGGCATCGCTCGGATTGAGCAGCTCGTTCCAGCTCTGCGGCGCCGGCGTCACCTTGTCGGAGCGATAGCAGATGCCTGTGGTGCCCCATGTGTAAGGCACGGAGAACTGGTTGCCCTGGTCATATTCCAGGTGAGTGGCTTCGGGGTAGAGGTTTTTCAGGTTGGGGACCTTGACCGGATCGATGTCCGCCAGCAGCCCCTGTTTGTGCAGGACTTCGGCGAAAGGCGAGGAGACGAACACCACGTCATACCCTTCACCACCGGACGCCATCAGCTTGCCCATGATTTCTTCGTTGGTGGCGTGCAGCGCCTTGTCGACGTCCACACCGCTGGCAACCTTGAACTTCTCCAGCGCATCCGGAGCCATGTAGCCGTCCCAGATGGAAATCACCATGTCTTTCGCACTTGCAGCCTGTGAAGCGATCGCCAGGGAAACGGCCAACCCCACGCACAGAAGATCATTCAGCTTGCTCATAAATACTCACCCGACGATTGTTTATTGTTGTGTTCGAAGGCAGTACGGCAAAACGAGAAACGATTGCTGGTGTTTTTTTTTAGAAATTAGGACCAGTATCAAAAGATGTCAACGCTTTTTTCCGGCCTGACGACTGACCGGCGCATGACATAAGATGAGCAACCGAGCCCGACAGCGGATCACCACGAGAACAGACGCTTGAGCACGACAGCCGAAAAAAAACCGCGCACCAATCACCTGGAACTGGCCCGGCGCATCCTCGAGCACACTCAGGAAAGCGGCCTGATGGCCGGCGACCCGGTGGCCGAACAGGCCCTGGCCCGCACGTTCCAGGTCTCGCGCACGCTGATTCGCGGCGCGCTGAAAGTGCTGCTGGAAGAAAACCTGCTGAGCCATGAAGCCGGCAAGGGTTACCGATTGCTGGCATCGCCGACAGGCCAGGCATTCAACGCCACCCTGCCGCAAGCCGAGGAAGAAGAACTGGCTGCCTCGGTACTGCGCGATCRCATGGCCGGGCGCCTGGGCGACAGCATCAGCATCAGCGAACTGATGCGCCGCTACGACATCGGCCGGCCAGCGGCGCAAAAGGCCCTGCAGCAATTGAGCGAAAGCCAGGCCATCGAGCGCGGCCCCGGCCAGTCCTGGCTGTTTCGTCCGTCGCTGAACAGCCTGGCCGCTCTGGAAGAAAGCCTGAAGTTCCGCCTGATTCTCGAGCCCGAAGCCTTGCTCAGCCCGAGCTTCAATGCCGACCCGCAACGCCTGGCGCTGTTGCGTAGCGCCACGCAAAGCCTGCTCTCAAGCCCGGTGGAAGACTTCGATATCCAGCAGTTTCGCGAACTGGACATCAGCTTCCACGAACTGCTGGCCCAAAGCTGCGGCAACCGCTTCATCAGCGACGCCCTGCTCCAACACCAGGGCCTGCGCCGCTTGCCGAACCTGCTGCCATCGGTGAGCGTGCACCGCCTGCAGGAGGCGCTGCGCGAACACCTGCAGATCATCGCGCAGATCGAACGCGGGCAGATGGAGATCGCCGCCGACCTGCTGCGCCTGCACCTGCGCCTGAGCGCCGCGCAACGCCCGCAAACCGCCAACCGTGGCATCCCGCAAAGTCATCTGTTCGGGCGTCGCTAATCATCACGTAAAAACATGATGATTTTTTTTTGAAAATAAGACAGCATCCAAAACACCTTCAGGAGCGGCGGGGCTGACCCGCCATGGACAGTCCCTCGCCATGCAAAAACAAAAACTGATCGCCCTGTTTCCGGAAGCCAGTTTCGGCGCGGCCCTGAACTGCATTGGTATCGCCCAGTCGCTGCGCGAACTGGGCGCCAGGCCGGTGTTCATCTGCCATGAACATTTCCAGGGGTTGTTCGCCGAATACGGTTTCGATGAATACCCGATTCCGCAAGTGAGCCCGTTGTCGGCGGCGGAACACCAGCACTACTGGGAGCGCTTCATCGAGCGCAGCATTCCCTACTTCGACCAGACCCCGCTGGCGCAGATCGACAGCTACGTGGCGCCGGCCTGGGAAGCCATCACCGACACCGCCATCGAAGCGGAAAAACCCTTGCAGCAGTTGCTCGGCCGCCTCAAGCCCGACGTGATCGTGCTCGACAACGTGGTGATGTTCCCGGCCATTGCCAACGCCGGTTGCCCGTGGGTGCGGATGGTGTCCTGCGCTGAAACCGAGCTGCCGGATGCGGCCGTCCCGCCGTACCTGTCCGGATGCCTGGCCAGTGACACGAAGGCCTGCGAGCGTTACTCCGAGCATTACCTCAAAGCCGTCGCACCGGCCCATGAACGCTTTTCGCAGTTTCTCCTGAGCAACAATACGGCGCCGTGTCCTGCAGGGCAGTTCCTCACTGACTCGCCATGGCTGAACCTGCTGCTGTCGCCGACGCCAGTGCGCTATGAACGCCAGCAACCGCTCGACCCGCAGCGCTACGTCTACCTCGACGGCTGCGTACGACGGGAAGCGCCGTACATCGTCCCGGACTTTCCACGGCACAACGACGCGCCGCTGATCTACCTCAGCTTCGGCAGCCTCGGCGCGGCCGACACCGGGATGATGAAACGCCTGATCAACACTATCGAAACCTTGCCGTACCGTTTCCTGGTCAACGTCGGTGCCTACCGCGACATGTACACCACCGTGCCGGACAACGTGTACCTCGACAGCTGGTTTGCCCAGCCGGCGGTGCTCAAGGAATGCGATGTGTTCATCCACCACGGTGGCAACAACAGCTTCTGCGAGGCGCTGTATTTCGGCTTGCCGTCGCTGATCATTCCGTATTGCTGGGACGGCCACGACAATGCCGCCCGCGCCGAGGAAGTCGGTGTCGGCCGCTATCTGCCGCGCTTTGCCGATCCCCTGGCCGCCCTGCCCGCCGCCCTCGAACAGCTGCTGGCGGATAAACCGATGAAACAACGCCTCATAGCGTTCAGCGAACGCATGCAGGCGACCCGCGGCACCGACATTGCCGCGCGCGCCATTCTTGATCTCTAGCCAAAACAACAAAAACCCGTCGGGCAACCGAACGCAATCGTCGCTGCCCGACACACCGCCGGAGTTTCAGCATGAAGGCCCCACCGCGTCTCGATTCCCTCGACCATGTCCTGCCCCATCCTTTTTGGCAGGACACTGTCACCCCACCGCCCGCTGCACCTTCCGTCACCGGCACGCTGCAATGCGACCTGGCAGTGGTCGGTGGTGGATTTACTGGATTGTGGACGGCGTTACTGGCGCGCCAGCGCAACCCCGGGCTGAGCATCGCGATCATCGAGGCGCGACGCTGCGGCGGCGAGGCCAGCGGGCGCAATGGCGGTTTCTGCGCACCGAGCATTTCCCATGGGGTGTCCAACGCGCTCAAGCGCTGGCCGGATGAAGCACAGCAACTGATCCGCCTCGGCCGGCAGAACCTTGATGAACTGGCCGCCGACCTGCAACGCTTTGGCATGCACGTCGAGTTCGAACGCCAGGGCAAACTCAACGTCGCCAGCCAACCGTGGCAGATCGACGGGTTGCGCTCGATGCAGCGCAACTATGCGCAGTTCGGTATTGACTGCCAGTGGCTGGAAGGCAGCGATCTGGCACAGAAACTCGACTCCCCGGCGTATGCGGCGGGCCTGTTCGAGCCCAATTACGCCCTGCTCAACCCGGCGAAAATGGCCACCGAACTGCGCCGCGTCTGCCTTGAACAAGGGATTCAACTGTTCGAAAACAGCCCGGTCCTGCAACTGGATGCCCGCAACGACAGCCTGCGCCTGCGCACTGCCGACGGCGAAGTCAGCGCCGGGAAAATCGCCCTCGCCACCAACATCGCCCCGCCGCTGCTCGGCCATCTGGCATCGAGCGTGATCCCGGTCTACGACTACAGCCTGGTCAGCGAACCCTTGAGCGATGCGCAGCTGCAAGCCATCGGCTGGACCGGCCGCTACGGCATCGCCGACGCCGGCAACCGGTTCCACTACCTGCGCAAGACCGCCGACAACCGCATTCTCTGGGCCGGCTTTGATGCCATCTACCATTTCGGCGGACGCCGCGACGAGGCACTGACCCAGCGCCCGCAAAGCTTCCAGCGCCTCGCCGAACAATTCCAACAGACCTTCCCGGCCATGGGCGATGTGCGTTTCAGCCATGCCTGGGGCGGCATCATCGACACCTCCGCACGCACCACGATGTTCACCGGTTGCGAGCACCAGGGCCGCGTCGCCTATGCCTTGGGCTTCACCGGGCAAGGGGTGTCCGCCAGCCGCTTCGCCGCACTGAACATGCTCGACCTGCTGGCCGGCGAGCGCACCGAACGCACCGAGCTGCTGATGACCTCCAAGGCGCCATTCCGCTTTCCGCCCGAACCCTTGCGTTACGTCGGGGTGAAACTGGCCCAACGCTCACTGGCGCGCGAAGACCGCGACGGTCACCGCGACTGGCTGCTCAAGTCCTTCGATGCCTTTGGCATCGGCTTCGATTCCTGATCCGGAGACCACCATGTCCACAGCCCTGCCCCGGCATGTCCTCGACTTCGCCAGCGACCTTGCCCCCCGTGAAACTGAAATCAACGACCCGGCCGTGGTCGACGCGCCTTATCGCAGCAAAAGTTGGCGGCACTTTGTGGCACCCGGGAAAAACGCCGTGGCCGGCATCTGGGAGGCGGGACCGCATCGGGAGCGCTGTCAGTGCGATTACGATGAGCTGTGTCACATTCTGCAAGGCACGGTGCGTCTGACCGATGCCAAGGGCGTTGCGCGCACGTTCGGCCCCGGTGATTCTTTCGTCGTAGCCAGCGGGTTCAATGGCACCTGGGAAAACCTCACCCCGGTGCGCAAGGTCTACTTCATCCTCGGCTAACGTACCTGATTACGCCCGCTGCGCTTGGCCTGATACAGCGCATCGTCGGCACGGGTCAGCAGGGTTTCCGGCGTGTCACCGGGTTGAGCATGAGCCACGCCGAACGACGCGGTGATGGTGTCCAGCACCGTGTCAGTACCTCGGGCCTTGACCCGCAGCGCCTGGATTTTCAGGCGCAGGCGCTCGGCAAAAGCACCGGCGGCCGCCAGATCCGGGCAATCCTTGAGCACGACACAGAATTCTTCACCACCGTAACGCGCGGCAATGGCCTCGGCCGGCAGCGAGTCTCGCARCACCTGGGCGACATGCTGAAGCACGCGGTCACCCAGGGGATGGCCGTACTGGTCGTTGAAATGCTTGAAGTGGTCGATATCCAGCATCACCAGGGCCACGCCGGTCGCCGCGTTGTTCATCGCCTGCTCGAGCTTGCGATTGAAGGTGGTGCGGTTGAGCAATTCGGTCAGGCCATCGAGGGTCGCGGCCAGTTGGGCGCGCTCCAGTTTGTCGCGCAGGCTTTTGATTTCATGCTGCGCCGACTGTAACTGGGCGAGGAAGTGTTCCTGCTGCCCTTGCATCAGCCGAGTGCTCTGTTGCAGCTGGACCAGGATGCTCGGCAAGTGCTCGCTGGCGGGCTCTTCGAGCATTTTCAGGTATTGGCCAAGGTTGGCCTGGAAATTCTGATTGCCCTTCACGCTGCGCGAAACATCGCGCTCCATGTCGTCGACCAGGTTGATCGCTTCCTGTTGCCCGGAACGGGCGTCCGTCAGTTCATCGCGGATGATGTACTCGCGAAACAGTTTGGCGGCCGACTCCGGCGGGAAATAGTCGAAGTCGCTGACCACCCGGTCCAGGTGCCGATTGAGTTCCGGCTCCTGGCCTTTGCTGTAGGTGTACCAGAGCGCGTAGTGCACCGGGTTGGGCGCAATGTTGTGACGAACCATCAGCGGCACTGCCTGCTTGAGCAACGCCGCTGCCTCGCGGGAGTCTTCCGGATACAGCGCTAGAACAGTCGCACGCGTGTCTGATTGGCTCATGGTTTCACTGTGGTTGTTATCATCGGCGATTGGCAAACTCGCTGAGCATAGCCATACGCCCGACAAACGACCATCCCGAATCACACAATCATTTCAACCCGGTACGCCTGTCCCACAGGCCCGATCAACTGTTGGTCGGCATCAAACCGGCCATGTTCTGGCGCCGACGGTACGCGGTATCGCAATTGGCCAGCCTGCTTTTGGTGGGAACGAGCCTGCTCCGGGCGGCGTTCCGACGAAGACGGCGGCACATCCAACATCGATGTGACCGACATACCGCCTTCGCGGGCAAGCCCGCTCCCACAGGTTTTTGTGAACGACATAAATCACTGGGGGGCTTGCCCGCGATGAGGCCAGCACAGTCATTTGTTCAGCCTGAGGGCTTGCTGCACCGCTCCATCCACGCTAAACCCACTCAGCAGCACCCCGCTAACCTCCACCTGCGGCAACGCCGCCAACGCCGTTTGTGCGTCGTCCTTCAGACGCGCCAGAATCAGCTGTTTGCCTTCCTGATGCACCCGCACAAAAAACTCCTGCAACGCCTCGATGCTGGTGCCATCCAGATCGGGCGATTCCTCAAGACTGAGAATCACCGTATGAATCGGCGATTGCGAATGCCGGATCAGACGCAAGGCGCCGCCAAGAATCCGCTCGACGTTGGCAAAGAACAACGCTTCCCCCGGCCGCACAATCATCACGCCAGACACTGCTTGCGCCGTTGGGTGGCGTTGCAGGTCGACAAAGTCGTGACCGCCATCGATGCGCCCCAGAATCTGGATATCCGCCGCCGACATCTGCTTGAGCATCAGCAACATACTGATCGCCACCGCCACCAGCAAGCCGTCCAGCACCCCCAGCACCAACACCGCACCCACGGCGCAGATCACCAGCAAGCGGTCACGGCGCCAGATGAAATACCGTCCCAGCGGCTGCAGGCTCAAGCCGCGCCCCAGGGCATGGATGACGATGGCGGCGAGGATCGGTTCCGGGGTCAGGGCGATGTAAGGCAGAACCGTCACGACAATGATCAGCACCACCAGCGCCGCCACGACACCGGCCAGGCGCGAAGTGGCACCCGCCGCCTCATTGGCCGACGTTGCCGAATACCCTGMCCCCGCCGGCATGCCGTGGAACAGGCCGGACAACAGGTTGGATGCCCCCAGCGCAAGCAGGTCGCGGTTCGAGGTGACGCGATCACCGTGCTTGAGCGCATAGGCACTGATCGAGCCATAAGACTCCGCATACAGAATCATCACCATGGCGAACGCCAATTCACCGAGACGCAGCCAGTCGGCAAACGGCAGTACCGGCAATTTCGGCACCTCCAGGCTCAGGTCGATCACGCCGATAAGCTTCACGCCATAAGCCGGCAGGTCCAGCCACTGCCCCGCCGCAATGCCGATCACCACCACCAACAAACCACCTGGCAGGCGCCGCAAGCGCGCGAACAGCCATAACAAGGCCAATGCCACGGCGCCGACGCCAGCCGCCGCCCAGTTCCATTGCGGCAGTTGTTCCAGCAATTGCGGCAGAAAACCCACCAGGCTGGCCTCGGTCAAATGCACGCCGACCACGCTGGCGACCTGCTTGAAAATAATGGTCAGCGCCAGGCCAAAGGCAAACCCGCGCAGCACCGGTTTGGCGATAAACGAGGTCACGCTGCCGAGCTTGAACAGCCCGGCCAGCAAGAAGAACCCCCCAGTCACCAGCACCAGGCCGATGGCCAGGGTCGAGCGAAGCTCAGGATCGCCATTGGCCAGGGTGGCGGTCGCGGCGGCCAGCACGGCGGCGGAAGATGAAGTGGCCGAGACAATCGCAAATCGGCTGGTGCCGAACAGGCCATAACACAGCAACCCGGCGAACAAGGCGATCACCCCGGCCTGGGGCGCCAGTGCGGCGATGCTTGAATAGGCGACCGCTTCGGGCAGCAACWGGCCGGCAATCGACAACCCTGCCAACAGGTCCTGCCAGCGATTGGGTTGCTCGGTGGGATTAGCGTTTGGGGCGCTCGACAATCCGGTGTCTCCAGGCGAAAAAAAACCGCTGCACATATCACGTGCAGCGGCCACTGTAGCTGAAAATCAAAAGATCGCAGCCTTCGGCAGCTCCTACACCGGCCGCGAACCGCTGCGATGTATCGGTCAACCCGATCTCTGTAGGAGCTGCCGCAGGCTGCGATCTCTTGATCTTTAACGTCAGGCAGTCAGCGAGTAGATCAGCGCCGTAATCGCCACCAGGCCCACCGCCGTCACGAAGACGTTGGACGCCTGACCGCGATAGCGTGCCATCGCCGGCACCTTGCGGATGGCGTACATCGGCATCAGGAACAGGATCGCCGCAATCACCGGGCCACCCAGGGTTTCGATCATGCCGAGGATGCTCGGGTTCAGCGTGGCGACGATCCAGCACACCACCAGCATGAACGCGGCGGTCATACGGTCCAGGCTCTTGGCGGATGGACGCTTGCCGCTCTTGMCGATCAGGCCCTKGAGRCCTTCGCTGGCRCCGATGTAGTGGCCCAGGAACGACTTGGMRATGGCCACGAAGGCWATCAGCGGCGCSGCRAAGGCGATGGTCGGGTTGCTGAAGTGGTTGGCCAGGTACGACAGGATCGACAGGTTCTGCGCCTTGGCTTCAGCCAGTTGCGCTGGCGACAGGGTCAGCACGCAACTGAAGACGAAGAACAGCACCATCACCACCATCAGCAGGTGGGCGCGGGACAGGATCTGCGAGCTGCGCTCCTCGGCGTGCTCCCCATAGCGGCGCTTCTGGTCCACGGCGAACGCCGAGATGATCGGCGAGTGGTTGAACGAGAACACCATCACCGGAATCGCCAGCCACAGGGTATGCAACAGCGCCGATGGTGCCGGCACGCTGCTGGCGGTGGCCAGGATCCCGCCGTTCCAGTGGGGAACCAGGTACACCGCCAGGAACAGCAGCGCAACGATGAACGGGTAGACCATCAGGCTCATGGCCTTGACGATCAGCTGCTCACCGCAACGCACCACCGCCAGCAGGCCAAGGATCAGCACCAGCGACAGCACGGCGCGCGGTGGCGGCATGATGTGCAGTTGATGCTCGAGGAAACTGCCCACGGTGTTGGTCAGCGCCACGCTGTAGATCAGCAGGATCGGGAAAATGGCGAAGAAGTACAGCAAGGTGATCAGGGCACCGGCCTTGATGCCGAAATGCTCTTCCACCACTTCAGTGATGTCGGCGCCTTCGCGACCGGACAGTACGAAACGGGTCAGCCCGCGGTGTGCGTAGAACGTCATCGGGAATGCCAGCAACGCCAGGATCAGCAGCGGCCAGAAACCGCCCAGGCCTGCGTTGATCGGCAAAAACAGAGTACCCGCACCAATCGCCGTGCCAAACAGGCCCAGCATCCAGGTGGTGTCTTGGCGATTCCAGCTCGACAGTGTTGCTGGTGTCGCGTCTACATAGCGTTCGTTAACGCTATTGGCCTGATCATTCATCCGGTGGGATCTCCACATTCCGGTCACTTGCCACCCGGCCTGGACGCGTCGGAATACCCGACAGGCGGCGTCCGGCCGAAACAGGGGCGCGATTCTGGAGGATTAGTGAACAGAAGCAAAGGCTTAGGTGAGGAACGGTGGTACCAGATAGACGAAAATCCCCTGTGGGAGATCCCCTGTGGGAGCGAGCTTGCTCGCGATGGCTTTGGCACATCCAACATCTATTTGACTGACACACCGCTATCGCGAGCAAGCTCGCTCCCACARGGAATTGCGGTGTTTTCGAGGCTACGTTTCATCGCCAGATGGCATCCGTCACTTGATAAAGGTCCATCGTCATGTATTTTTAACTGACCTGCATTCCTTCTGGAGTCTTCCCATGCCACTGGTTCGCGTCGACATCAAAAAACATCAGGACCCCAACTACGCCAAGCGCATCGGCCAACTGATCTATGCCGCCATGCACAACACCATCGGCGTGCCGGAGAACGATAATTTCCAGATACTCGCCGAACACGATGCGCAGCATTTCATCTTTGATCCCGGTTATCTGGGCATCAACCGCACGGACCAACTGGTGGTAATCCAGATCACCATGAGCGAAGGCCGGACCGTCGAGCAGAAACAACGCCTCTACAAAACAATCGCCGAGAGCCTTAACACAGAGCTGGCCGTGCGCCTGGAGGACGTTTTCATTAATCTGGTGGAAGTGAAAAAAGAGAACTGGTCGTTCGGCAACGGGATTGCCCAATACGCCCTCTGATACTCAACCTGCAACCCCGAGAATGCCCCATGCCCCGAGTTTCCCGCAAACAAGCCGATCTCAACCGCGAGACCATAGTCGAAGCCGCCACACGGCTGTTTCGCGAACGCGGTTTGCACGGGATCAGTGTGGTCGATGTGATGGCCGCCGCGGGCCTGACCCACGGCGGTTTCTACGGGCACTTCGAATCCAGGGAAGCCCTGGCGCAAGAGGCCAGCGGCAGAGCCTTCGAGCAGGCCGCGCAGCGCTGGCAAGCGCGGGTGGCCGAGCATGACAGCAAGGACGCCGCCCGCCGCGCCGTGGTCGAACCGTACCTGTCTCGCGAAAGCCGGGACCATCCGGGCGACAGCTGCCCGGTGGTGGCCTTTGCCGGGGACATGTGCCACGAGGCCGCCGAAAGTGGCTTGCGCCAAACCTACATGCAGGGCCTGAACAACCTGCTCGATTCCCTCGGCTCGCTGCTGGACGCAGAGGACGAAGCCGGCAAACGGCAGCAGGCGCTGGTGCAGTATTCGCTGATGTTCGGCGCGCTGATGCTGTCCCGGGCCACCCGCGGCGACCCGCTCTCGGACGAGATTCTCGAAGCCGCCCGTGCCACCCTCATGTCGCCGAAACAAAGCGCCGCTCGAGCTGATTTTACGATGCCCACAGGGAGCCAAGCATGCCCGTAACCGTTCTGGTACTGGTTGAAACCATCAATGATTACCTGCCCATCCTCGAGCATCAGGGCTTCCATCTGATTCTGGCCCCGACACCCGCCGAGCGCGCCGAAGCCATCGACCGGCACGCCGGACAGATCGACGCCGTCCTCACCCGTGGCCCATTGGGGCTGTATGCCGATGAAATCGCCGCGCTGCCCCACCTCAAGATCATCTGCGTGATCGGCGCCGGCTATGAACACGTCGACCTGCAGGCCGCCGCCGACCGGGGCATCACCGTCACCAATGGCGCCGGGGTCAACGCCTCGTCCGTCGCCGACCATGCCATGGCGCTGCTGCTGTCGCTGGTGCGCGACATACCCCGCTGTGATGCTGCCGTACGACGCGGCGAGTGGCCGAAGATCATGCGCCCTTCCCTCGCTGGCAAACGCCTGGGCATCCTTGGCCTCGGCGCGGTCGGCATGGCCATCGCCAAACGCGCCAGCGCCGGTTTCGACATGACCATTGGTTACCACAATCGCCAGCTTCGCAGCGATGCGCCCTACACCTTCTGCTCGACCCCGACCGAACTGGCGCGCACCTCGGACTTCCTGATCGTCGCCACGCCCGGCGGCCCGGCCACCAGGCACCTGGTCAATCGCCAGGTGCTCAACGCGTTGGGTCCCCAGGGGTTTATCGTCAATATCGCCCGGGCCAGCGTGATTGCCACCGCTGACCTGATCAGCGCCCTGGAGCAACGCCGGATCGCCGGTGCCGCGCTGGATGTATTCGACACCGAACCGAAGGTGCCGGATGTGCTCAAGACCCTGAGCAACGTGATCCTCACGCCCCATGTCGCCGGGCTGTCCCCGGAAGCCACCCAAGGTACCGTCGAACTGGTGGGCAAGAACCTCGTGGCGTTTTTCTCCAGCCAACCGGTGCTGACGCCGATCGACTTGCCACCTGCCACGAGCCATGTCGCCCAGTGACAGCGATTCAAACAGCTGTATCAAAAACAATGATTGGCCGGCAACACGCTCGCCTATAAGAGCCATTCGCGGTTGTGGGTGCGCAGTCTGGGCATTAGATTAGCCAATAGTTTCAGGCCTCCAGAATAAGCAGAAGGGATAAGCATGGCGCTTAATGACCAGTCCACCCGTATCCGCACCGGCGAAGAGCTCGATGCCAGCCTGATCGATCCGTACCTCAAGGCCCATATTCCGGGGCTCAGCGGCTTGCCACGGATCAGCCAGTTTCCGGGCGGCGCTTCCAACCTCACCTACTTGCTGGAATACCCCGAACAGGAATTCGTCCTGCGTCGCCCGCCCTTCGGCCACAAGGCCAAGTCGGCCCACGACATGGGCCGTGAATTCCGCATCCTCAATCAACTGCGCGACGGCTTTCCGTACTGCCCGAAAGCCTATGTGCACTGCACCGACGAATCGGTGATCGGTGCCGAGTTCTATGTCATGGAACGGGTCAACGGCATCATCCTGCGCTCGGACCTGCCGCTGGAACTGGGCCTGGATCCGGCGAAAACCGAAGTCTTGTGCAAGAGCTTCATCGACAAATTCGTGGAACTGCATCGGGTCGACTACAACGCCTACGGCTTGGGCGACCTGGGCAAACCCGAAGGTTACGTGGCGCGGCAAATCAAAGGCTGGAGCGATCGCTACGAAAAAGCCCTGACCCCCGATGCGCCACAATGGGCAACGGTCAAGGCCTGGCTCAACGACAAGATGCCGGCCGACCATCCGGTCTCCAGCATCGTGCACAACGACTACCGCTTCGACAACGTGATCCTCGACCCGAACAACCCGATGCAGATCATCGGCGTGCTCGACTGGGAACTGACCACCCTGGGCGATCCGCTGATGGACCTGGGCAACACCCTCGCCTACTGGATCGAAGCCGATGATCCGGCGCCGGTGCAGATGATGCGCCGCCAACCAAGCCACGCGCCGGGCATGTTGACCCGCCGCGAGTTCGTCGATTACTACGCCGAACGCTCGGGCATCCGCATCGACAATTTCGACTTCTACTACACCTACGGCCTGTTCCGCCTGGCCGGCATCGTGCAGCAGATCTACTACCGCTTCTACCACGGCCAGACCCAGGACAAACGCTTCGCGCAGTTCATTCACATGAACAAGCTGCTGGAGCAGATGAGCTTGCAAGTCATCCAGAAATCCAGCCTCTGAGCCTGATTCTATTCAATCCACCGATCCACCGAACTCCTGTAGGAGCGAGCTTGCTCGCGAAGGTCTTTAACGATAACGCTCGCTTACTGACCAAACGCAGCAAGCCGTCCCTACCAAACAGCATCAGCAAAACCCCGGCATTCGACTCGATAACAAGACTTTTTATAAGGGAATCCCAATGTCCAAGACTCAGTTGTTCGACCTCGACGGCAAGATCGCTTTCGTCTCCGGTGCCAGCCGTGGCATCGGTGAAGCCATCGCCAAACTGCTGGCCCAGCAAGGCGCCCACGTAATCGTCTCGAGCCGCAAACTCGAAGGCTGCCAGCACGTAGCCGACGCGATCATCGCCGCCGGCGGCAAGGCCACCGCCATCGCCTGCCACATCGGCGAAATGGAACAGATCAGCCAGGTCTTCGCCGGCATCAAGGAACAGTTCGGCCGCCTCGACATCCTGGTCAACAACGCCGCGACCAACCCGCAGTTCTGCAACGTGCTGGACACCGACCTCAGCGCCTTCCAGAAAACCGTCGACGTGA